>NZ_BAABCY010000092.1:0-68085 GCF_039539345.1 Snuella lapsa
GAAAACTTAGACTTGGGAAAGATAATTATTATCTAAATCAATTCCCTAATTTTTTAAATGAAATTGCCCTGCTACAAAGTCATTTATTTAGTTTTTCTTAGGAGTAATTCATATCTTTGCACCTTTATGAGAACAATCGCTCTTCACATATTAAACTCTCAGGAGTCGGTATAAAAGGCAGTAATTAGAATTGAGTCTTCAATTTTTTACTGTCGAATCTTTTCAAAATACCTATGCAACGGTGACCTAACCGTAGTTGTAAGGGTGTGTGTCCTGTTATCATTTTATTGCTTTGCAGCAAGCTCGTTTGGTCTTTAAGTCCTTTGTGTTTGTTTCTGTTTTAACTGATTTCAGCTACACTCATTTGTGTGAGATTAGGTCTAAAAGCATCCTTTATTTAATTAATAATAAAATTGATAATAATGCAACATTCATTATATAAAGGTGGTCTTGATAAGGAGATCATCGAACTATTTAAGCAAACATTTACCGATTCGGAAGGAGAAAACAAGGGTGTCGTTATTGGAGCGCTAGTAAAGCGTTTTCTTGAGAATACACCCAAGAAAGACATTCGTGTTTTTCTAACTGTAGAGGATAATCTTGTAGTAGGTGGAGTGATCTTTTCTAGATTGACTTTTGAAGAAAGCATGATAAATACATGGCTTTTATCACCTGCCGCTGTAGCTACTTCTATGCAGGGAACAGGCTTAGGGCAAGGTTTAATAAATTACTCGCAGGATTTCTTGAAGAATGAAGGTGTACAGCAAGTTGTAACCTATGGAGATATTAATTTCTATTCAAAGGTTGGCTACAAGCCCATAACGGAAGAGGTTATTCCTTCACCTTTAAAACTGACATATCCTGAAGGTTGGATTGCTCAATCCTTAGCAGGTGAAGATTTGAAACCAATTAAGGGTAAAGTTTATTGTGTTGAAGCGATTAATACAATTGATTTATGGTAGGAATGGGAAATTGGTCCATACCTTTATCAATCAAAATATTTAAGAAAAATGACTAATAAGAATTACAATATAAACGATTTAGGGTTTGATAAAAACCTTGGTAAATTTAGAATAGATAATAACCTGGAAACCTTTAGTGTGGGAAGGGTTATTCTGGAACATAAGGAACGATATGTTGTGCTGACTGAGTATGATGAGTTGGATTGTGAGCTGATTGGAAATTTGAGATATACAGCTCAGAGCAGGGCTGATTTACCCGCTGTTGGTGATTGGGTGGCACTCAGTGAATATGATTCTGACAAAGGATTGATTCATACTGTTTATCCAAGAAAAAATGTTTTGGAAAGACAATCTCCAAGAAGGAATGGTGAGAAGCAAATCATAGCTTCTAATATAGACTATGGGCTTATAGTCCAATCGGTCAACAGGGATTTCAGTATCAATCGATTAGAGCGGTACATCACCATCTGTCATGCAGCCAATATTGATCCCGTCATCATTCTTAACAAGGTGGATTTAGTTAAAAAAGAACAACTTACTAAGTTGATAAACGATGTAAACAGTCGTATAGGGAGCATATTGGTTATCCCGATCAGTAATACGACTGGTGAGGGATTAGAGTTTATAAGGCCTGTGATAAAGAAAGGTAATACTTATTGTTTGCTTGGGTCTTCAGGCGTAGGCAAATCAACTTTAATTAACAGCTTAGCTGGCAATGTTCTCATGAAAACTGGAGCCATCAGTGAAGCCATTGATAGGGGGAGACATATTACCACACATAGAGAGTTGATCGTGCTTGAAACAGGAGGAGTAATTATTGATAATCCTGGAATGCGTGAAGTTGGTATTACGGATAGTTCGGTTGCATTGGAAATGACCTTTGAGCAGATTTATAAATTGGCTGAAGATTGTAAATTCAATGATTGTAGCCACCAAAATGAAAAAGGCTGTGCCATTCTTGCGGCATTAGGGTCAGGAGAGTTGCATCAAGAAACTTATGATAACTTCATGAAGCTCGAAAGGGAACAGGCACGTTTTTCTACTACTATGTATGAAAAGCGAAAAAAGGATAAAGCCTTTGGTAAAATGGTAAAACAAGCCATAAATCAGAAATCTCTCAAGAGAAGATAGCTGAAAGAAAGGAGCGGTTATCCAAGACCGCTCCTAATTTTATCATAAATTTTAGCCAACAATTGCTTAAAACTACCGAGGTAACTACATATCCATTATACCTACCCAAATATAGATAATATTCATATGTGTGAGTGGTGTTCCAAGTTTTGATTCTTTAAGAGCGAAAAGCTATTTCCCAATGGTTTTGTACTTCTCTATCGGTAAGGTTACATAAGCAAACGCCCTTAAAATGTAGTTTTCCCCACAGAGCTATGGGGTATACACCATCTTATCACCATTTTGGGTAATTGAATAAAGTCTTAATTTCGTAACTCTTCCATTTCGGCAAGGGACGAGTCAAGTTTGTTAATTATTCCACCATAAATGGTCTTTACATCTTTACGATGAATGACTTTACTAAAAATACTCATCAATAAAGCAAAAGTAAGAACAAGAATAGTCGAACCGAGATGAAGCCCAAAAACCAAATTACTATGCTCACCAACTTTTTCTCGAAAGCCCATAAAACTATCAGAGAACCAGATCCCAAAGTAGAACGTAAGAATGAGGATTGGATATACGACCCTATACATCTTTCCATAACGCTCAATAGATAGTTCAATCCAGTCTTTAAATGATCTTAAAAATAAATAACTGCTTTGTCCTTTATCTATTTTTTTTAAATCCTTCAGATCATTATACGCGGTATAGGCAACATACAGCATCATTGTCAAGACAATACTGCCGGCCAGTAAGGCTCCGAGAAAGTATGCCCCAATGAATAGAAGGAAAGAAACAATTAGAATACCCCAGATGTTTTTCGAGAACATCTTCTTAAATTTAGTCATAATGTGCAGTGACTTTTTGTCGTATAGGTTATTAACCTTTGGTGCAATTAAAGCATCACTATTTAGGAAACCGTCTTTCCACATGGTTTCAATTGAATTTTCCATTTAATATTTTTTTAAGTCGTTCTTTAATTCGTTTGATGCGTACCCCAATATTGTTCGGGTTGGTGCCAATGATGTCGGCAATTTCTTGGTATGATTTTTCTTCCAGATAAAGTAGAATCACAGCCCTGTCTACTTCTGATAATTGTCGAATTGCATGGTATAGTTGATCGAGAGATTCATTGGCAAAAGCAGGGGGAGCTTCTGTAACTTCCTCTGCCAAGAGATTAGAGGAAGAATGCTGAAGGTTGTTTTTCCTTTTCTTCAGCAAGGTCATACTTACATTCAATGAAATCCGATATACCCATGTAGACCATTCAGATTGCGCTTTGAAGTTCTTTCTGCTTTTCCAGATTTGTAAGCACACCTCTTGATAATAATCTTCGAAATCTTCCTGGGTATCTGTATATGCTCTACATATCTTTATGATAATTGCAGAATACGGCAGAATTGATGAAGTATAAAAATCGTTACTCACTCTTTTTGTTTAATGACTTATCAATCATTTACTATAACATTTTACCCAAGGTTTTCGCCTGAGAATCCATATTTTGACCAATAATTAAGCCAATTAACATTCCAAAAGTGACACCTAAAGAGATGCCCAAAGAGCGCTCAAAATCGGATAGAAGTACCACTCCAAATAGAACCCCAAATGAGGCCCCTAAACCGAAACCTATGTTGGTGTAATACCCTTTATAAGTAAAAGAATAAGAATCCTTTAAGTATTTTTTAAAATGCTTGAGTGCTTGATTTAAAAATCTTTTATTGTTTGTGCCAGTTGAATTTAAATTAAGATTATCAAGTACTTTCTCTATAGATTGAATTTCTACTTCCGAAAGATTTTTCTTTTCCAAACTGGTTAGTATTTGAATGAATTCTTCGTAAAACTTGATCTCAGACTTTTTACTCGTATTAGATAGTGAGCTTTTAAAATGGTTCTTTACTTTTTTTAGTGTCATAATTATTTGTTTTACTTAGTTAGTGGCTAAAGTCAAAGATTATTACACCCTAATGAAATATTTTTTCAATAGATATTGCTTATGCGTAAAGTTTATCCATTTGCGTATTGGTGATAAGAATTATATATACTTACCTTAGTAACTATATTAACCTTTGTATTTGCTCAAATATAGGTAATATTCTTAAATAAAAACTGTGTTACTTAGGCTTGATTCTCTAAGCACAAAAAGGGAGCCAGTGGCTTTGTAGCTCTCTAGGTAAGCCACATAAACAAGTGCTCTTAAAATGACGTTTTTCGTCGCTACTTTTAAAATCAGGGGCTACATTAGCCCCTGCGAATATTGTAGCCAGTTATTTGTGTTATAATATACTTTGATATAATATTTTATCTATAATCCAAGAATTATTTTCTTTAACTAGAAATAAATAGTCACATCCTTTTTTATTTTCAGCCCAATACATATCAATTCTAACAACAGCTATTTTATCTTTAGTATCTAATATTTTCACATTAATTTCGTTTTCAGGCATAATGTTATTTTTATTATATGTGGTAGCCCATTGTTTGATTTCATTAATTTCAACTGTAGATATGTCTAGCCATTTATTTGAATCATAGTCGTACATAAACCCAGTTTTGGTAGCATTTATAGTAAAGTATTTATCTATTAATTCAATATTAAGTTCTTTAAAAGCTTTAGGATACATTTTAGCTGCTGAAATAATTTCATTTTGATTCATGGTTTTAAATTTTAATTTATTAATGAAACAAAAGTAGAAGGGGGGTATGACAACCTTATGTCAACTACACTTAAATTTTCTGCATAATTATTAAAAATATGTGGCCTTATTTCCAGACGGCTCAAATTGTTGTACAACGAGAGACCTCGCAAAACGTCTCGTTTTTGAAAAAAGTAAGAGGATTAATTTAATTATTCAAAGTGTAAGCCTTTGAGTAAGGCTACATTTTTAGGGAAGGCTACAACCGAATAGCCAAAAACATGAGGCATAGTTGATTTGTCTTTCATCTGAATGTTAAGCTTTAAAGATGACAACTATTTATTAGGTGTGAAACGAACATTAATAAAATTTAAGCATTTTTTCACAAAAGGGAATGTTTAAAATTTTTAATGAGAGGGCGTAGCGCTTGCATACGTTCTCAATTTTATAATTAATTCATTATCAAAATTTAAACGAATGAAAATAGTGATGGATTTAAATTAAAGATGTGTATCTAAATTCTTGTAAATTAGTTTTATGATTTACTGTTCAGTTTTTGTTGCGTATCAAAATTAATCAATTGAAATATTTTAGCCTTTACTTTAAAAAACTTATTCTCAATTTCGTTAGCCTTTAGTTTTGTTTCTATTAATTTGGATTCTCGCGAATTAATTAAAAATAGAGAGCTTTCTCCTAAGTTAAATTTACGCTCTTCAGCTTTTAGGAGCTTCAAATAGTCATCAATAATCACCCTTGTAAGATTGTTTTGTTCTGCATAAGAGTTAATTTCTCTTGTTAAAGCGTCAAACTTATTTTTAAGACTAACTCTTGTGTTGGCTATTTCAAATTCGGTATCATTTAATTTGAGCTTAGCCAATTTTAGATTTCCACGTTCTTTTCTTAAGAACAATGGGAAATTTACGCGCACACCTGACTTATAATTTGTAGTATTGAATGAGTTTATCTGCTCGGGAGTTTCTGATAAAAAGTTATATTCTAAATTTATTTGAGGCAATAGATTGTTCAATTTTAGTCGCCGTTCAATTTTTTGGCTTCTATATTTTAAATTTAAGGCTCGCAATTTAGGATGATTTTCCACTGTAAAGTTCTGAATGTTCAATCCTGAAGTTTTTAGTGTTTCATCCACAGTATTATAAGTGTTTGCATCTGGAATTACATTGTCTTGAATTTCAATAGGAATGTTATTGTCCAGCCATAAATAGTTTGATAGTTCCAATGAAGATTTAACATAAGCAATTCGTGCTTTCTCATGCTCCAATTTTCTGTTGTTTAAAATAATTCTAGCCTCAAGTGTATCAATAGCTGGGATTTCACCAACTTCAAAGTTCTTTTTAACGCCATCTAACCGTATCTGTGCGTTGTTAACAAAAGTTGCATAAACCTGTAAATCATTAAATGCCTTCAGCCAACTGAAGTAAGCAATACTGGCATCGTATAAAATTGTGTTAACCGCCAATTGACGTTCTGCCAATACCTGTTCTCTGAAAAGTTTTGCCTGTCTAAGCGAAGCCATCCTTTTATTGATGAGAAATCCCTTAGCTACAGGTATCGAGACGCCTGCACTATACAATCCATCCTTAGGTAAACTACCCTCGGGATTAAGAAATACACCTGTATTTTCCTGGAAATTTCCTTTAAGTTCAATACCGAACCATGTTGGGATTTTAAAAGTAGCATTAAGTTTGTCATAGTATTCTGTACTTTTAAATTTTTTACGATCGAAATCAATTTCTAGTTTTGGGTCAAAAGTACCACGGGCCTTCATTAACTTAGCCTGACCTTCGCTAACAAGTAAGTTTGCTTGTTTTACAAAGGGATGGTATAGTTTAACGTACCCCAAATATTCTTCGAATTTCAATACATCGACATCCTGAGAAAAGCAGGAAAGCCATGAACAGAAAACAGCAATTCCAAAAATTATTCTTTTTATCATTTTTTAGAAACTTTTTTACCTCCAAAGCCTGGTTGATAATAATTAGGAGGAAACCCATTTAACTGTCTCCACAATTCAAACCAGATAGGCACGTCATTAAGTAGGGCTATGGTTCGAGCACCAGAGCCAACTCGGATTGCCTTAGGCCATTCGTTGTCTTTGTCATCTGGAGCCAGAAGTATGCGATATTTGCCATTATCGCTAATAAAATTGTCAATTGCCACAATCTTTGCTCCATAAGTTCCATAAGATGCATTTGGCCAACCACTAAAAACGATTGCTGGCCAACCGTCGAACTGTACACGGACTTTTTCCCCTATGTGTATCAATGGTAAATTGATAGGCTCAACAAATGTCTCAACAGCCAATTCATAATTGGCTGGCATTATACTTACAATCTGATCTCCTTCTTTAAAAGTTTCGCCAATACCTCCTTTAATAGCTCTGGTGATATACCCATCTTGCGGAGCAGTTATGAACAACAAATCATTTCGTTTTTTATAATTGGTATAGCTGTTTTCAAGTTTTGTGACTTCAACGCGTGTGTTATACTGACTGGATTGGGCCGTAAACATGTCACTCTGAGCTTTGGATATCTTGTTGGCAAACTCGGTAGATACTCTCGATAGCTCAATTTCTGCATTGATGACTTCATTTTTACTGGCTATATACTTGTTTTGTTGCGAAATGAGTTTTGCTTGTGTCTCTTGTAGCTTTAAACGTTTCTCTTCAACATCTTTTACAGCTTTTAAACCTTCTGATTGCAGTGTGACTGTACGATCGTAGCGACGTTGGGCAATATCAACATTCGTCAAGGCAGCTTCCGTGGCGATACTGTCGCTCTTTACCTTTAGCTTGGATTGAATCAATTTATTATCGACTTGTTGTAACTTTAAACGCTTTTCATTGAGAAGCGCATTTATCTGCCGCTGCAAAGCCTGCACTTTCTCTTGATAAGCTAACGCCGAAGAAGATTTAGCCTTAATTTGATCATTTGTGCGCTCCACCAATTGATTATCAAAATAATCACTCTTGATTTCGGAGATCCTAAGGATAGTGTCTCCTTTCTTTACAAAATCGCCTTCACGAACATGCCATTCTTCTATTCTACCGGGTATCTGTGATTGTATGGTTTGAGGACGTTGATCTGGTTTTAATGTAGTAACAAGACCCTTAGCCGTTATATTTTGTGTCCACGGTAAGAAGAGTGTCAAAATTCCTGTAATAGCAAAAGCCAATAAAAACTGATTGAAACGCTTATGGTAGCCATTTTTCAATACCATTCTACCAGATCGAAAATGAGAAAGCTCTACTTGTTTATTTACCGAGTTATGGGATATATTCAACATTTTTTATAATCTTTTATGTATCCGTTTTCTAAAGTGATAATATCATTACAATGGGTTTGCCAACGTTCATTACTACTCACTACTACCAATGCCCATGGATGCTCTGGCGAAATAAGAAAATCAATGATTTTGTTTGTTTCTTCCTTATTGAACTGATCTAGAGCATCCTCCAATATTAATACTTTGGGCTTTTTTACTATTGCCCTTGCCAACACAAGTTTCTTTGCAATGGTATAAGATAACTTTTTACCTTCAGGATATATTATTGTGTTAAGACCGTTGGGTTGTTCTTTTAAAAATTCAAGAAGACCAACTTTTTCAAAAGCCCATAAAATATCTTCATCACTGATATTATTATCGCCAAAGGCCATATTTTCCCTTATGGTTCCTTCAAATGGTGTCTCTTCAGAAAGTGACATGCCCAAATGTGCTCGATAGTGATTCAATTTCAAGCTTTCGAGAGCAAAATTATTTACGGTTACCTCGCCTTTAGTAGGTTGAATGACACCCGCCATTACTCGTAGCAGACTGGACTTTCCGGAACCGCTTTCGCCTTTAACAAGAAGTCTGCTTTGAGCATCAACCTTTAAAGAAATATTTTTGAGAATAGTTTTTTCCCTATCAATTACTTCATACGATACTTTATTGAATTCAATTAATATATTTTGGTCAAAGTTTGGAGTTTCACCGTCCTGTATTTCTAGCGCTTTATCTACTACTTGACCTATTTTTTCTATAGAGGTAACGACGTCGTAAAACGGTTCCAGACCCAATATCAACTTTTCTACCGATGCAATGACTAATAAAATAATAATCTCTGCCGCTACAAACTGTCCGATATTCATTTCTTGGTTCAGTACCAATGTGCCTCCTATTAATAGTAGGCTTCCCGTTACCAATACCTTAAATCCTATCATAAGCATGAATTGAACCACCAACACCCTAAAGTGGCTTCTCCGTGATTGTAGATACTTGCTAACCAAAGTGTCATTTTTGTCAAGAGCCAAGCTTGTTTTTCCTGATAACTTGAAACTTACTACCGCACGTGCGACTTCCTGTATCCAATGGGCCACTTTGTACTTGTTTTTTGATTCCTCTAGACTCGTTTGAAGTCCTCTTTCGGCAGTAAATTTAAAAACGGTATATACTAATATGAGTAATAGAATTCCAAATATGATAAAGAATGGATGATAAAGAGATAATAGGATTAAGGCAAAAACAATTTGTAGAAATGCTGATGGAACATCAATCAGTATTTTAGAAAGTCCTTTTTGAATTGTAAGGGTGTCAAAAAAGCGATTCGCTAATTCTGGAGGGTAAAATTTGTGCAATTCTTGCATTTTTATTTTGGGGAATCGGTAACTCAGTTCAAACGATGATTTAACGAAAATACGTTGTTGGATAGTCTCAATTATTCGAAGCTGCATTAATTGTAAAACACCTGAAAATAAAACTCCTAGAGTAACAAGTATTATTAATACCACCCAAGAGGTAGATATCTGGGCACCTTGAATTAGATTAATAATGGCCTGAATACCTAAGGGTAATGACAAAGCAACAAAACCAGAAAAGATTGCATAGCAAAATATCTGAAAAATGTCTTTTCGTTCCAATTCGAGTAGCCCAACAAATCGCCGCCAGGGTGTAATCTTTGTATGGTTCATATTAATGGCTCTTTAAGGTGTTATGGATTAAGTGGATAAAGAACGAAGTAGGAGTCACATCTTTGCTGCAATCTGTTATGGACTTAAAATGATCTTTTAGAAAATGCTGGTGCAACCCTCCTTCTAATATGGTGCTGGCTAATGAAGCAGGATATTTATAGTCTTTATCAACAATTGAGATCATTTCTTTCAGGCGTGATACAATACGTTTGTAGATTACAAAATAGCCTTCTTGATTTTCTTGGTCAACCTCCTTTGTTAAAAAAGATTTAGAGTTTTCGTTAATAATAATACTGTTTAATACAACTTCGTTTATATGTGTGAATTTATTATCCACATTAATAGCCCTTGTTAAAACCTCAATAGCTTTCTCAAGTTTGTTTAAAGGATCTGGAATGCTATGTGTTTCGAGTACAAGCTGATATTCTTTCCAGGACCAATACCATGAGGAAAGATACAGTAGTAAGTAATGTTTGCTCTCGAAATAACGATATATTGAGCTCTCATTAGAACCTATCTTATTCCCCAGCTTCTTAAAGGTAAATGCCTCAAAACCTATCTCATCTATTAAAAAAATACTATGTTTTACAATACGTCGACCTAAATCAGAAGATTCAGGATCTTTAATGTAGATCTTCTTAGGTACTGCAATCTTTAAATTTGATAATAATTTTTCCATTTATCAGTAGTTATGTTTTCAAAATTAATAGTATTACTATTAATTTAAAATAGTTTTACTATTAAATAAATGTTAAATTTATTATATGGGAAAGTTTATCTATTTGTTGGATGATGGTTTTATGGTTGTTTATAATTCAGCCGTTAAAAATAGGAACATAGAAAAAGATGCGACCTGCCCCGGATAAGACGATTATATGAAACGCGTTGATAGGATATATATACGTAGTACAAATTTAGTTCCCGTAAAAGCCTGGGTAAAAGAAAACCCTTGGGCATACTGTAATAAAGTTGATCACAGAGGTGTATTTGTAGCGTTCAAACTAAACAAAAATCAATAGAGGATAAATTTATAATTTAGGACATTTAAAACATAAAATAAGGAGTCATGACAAAAAGAACAAAAACAAGTCGTAGGGAATTTATCAAACTTTCATCATTGGCAGGAGCAGCCATGGTCTTGCCAATTGATGGATTTTCGAATTCTTTAGGAAGGGAAAATATAGAAATTGGTATTATTGCTGATGTACACCAAGATGTGATTCACGATGGTGTGGAACGATTACGTGTCTTCTTGGATGAAGCTAAAAAACGTCACCCCGATTTTATTATTCAAATGGGAGACTTTGCTCTGCCAAATAAAGAGAACCAACCGTTTTTGGACACATGGAATGCTTATAAAGGAGACAAATATCATGTATTGGGAAATCACGATATGAGAGATCATGGGTTTACGAGGGAGCAAACCATGACGTGGTGGGACATGAACGAACGGTATTATTCATTTGATAAGAAAGGCGTTCACTTTATTGTTTTGGATGGTAATGACCCAAACCCAAAACCTTGGTCGGGATACGATCGATACATTGGAGAAGAGCAGAAGAATTGGTTGATTCAAGATTTGCAAAATACCAACAAACCAACCATTGTTTTTAGTCACCAAACATTACAGCTAGAATACGATGGTGTGGCAAACATGAAAGAGATAAGAGGCATTTTGGAAGATGCCAATAAAAAAGCAGGATTCAAAAAAGTAATGTGCTGCTTATCGGGCCATACACATACAGATTATATGACACATATAAATGGCATTTATTACCTGCAAATTAATAGTGCTTCATATCGATGGGTAGGAGGCGATTATAAAACAATTCGTTATAGTGAAGCGATTGATAAAACCCATAAATGGATAAAATATACCATTCCGTATAAAGAATCGCTATTTACGTTTATGAACATAAAGAATAACAAAATTATAGTTGAGCCTAGAAAAACAGTATTTGTAGGTCCTGGTCCGGATGAGTTGGGAATGCCTGAACAACGTTTAGACGATCCAATAGTTCCTAGTATTTCCGGATTTAAAATGAAAATATAAATAGTTTTGATATTTGGTAATAAATAATAAAGGAACTTGTTGTTTATCAGGCTATTACCTTGTCTTGACCAAATTTATTAATTTACACAGAATATATTATGATTCCATTTAAAAGATGTAAAGTATGATGCTTAGAACAATAACCATAGTAATAGTTTGTCTTTGCAGTTGTTTTTGCAAAGCCCAAAATAGTTTTTACACAGGTTTTGATGATATCATAGAAAAATATTACCCTAGTATACCAAGTGGTGATGCTGTGTATGTTACAGAATTGCAACAACCACAGTTTGCAGAAGGTTTAATAGGAAGAGCATTAGATCTTTCAGAGAAAGCTCCGTTAAGAAAACCCTTGGTAGTTGATAGCCTATCTACCCCAAATTATGATGAAAGCATTTCTTTGTCGGTTAGAGTTTGGGTAAAAACCTTAGAAAACGCAGCGCAAGGTACAGTGATTATAGGGAATAAGCCAAAAGAAGATCTTAAATCTGCCGGGTGGATAATTTATACTCAGGAATCAGGAGCATGGGCTGTGAATATTTAGGATGGGGTAAATAGTTTCTCGTATCGACCCACCGCAGCAAGACAAGCGATAAACGACGGAAAATGGCATCAATTGGCTTTTAGTATAAATAGAGATGAAGGTGAAGTATGGTTTTATATGGACGGGAAAAACGTAGCTATTTATAACATACCTAACTTAGGAAGCCTTAATAATATAAATAAAACCGTTATCGGGGGAACGCATGAATATTTTGAATACGGTTCCATGGGGCAATGGAAGGCATTTAATGGCTTTTTGGATGAAGTAACAATAGATACTTTTTATGCCAATTTAGGACTAATTGAAGGAGATTACAACAGGTTTTTTAAGCTCAATAAAACACATCCAAAAACCAATACAATTTTAAAAACAATGGCTTGGAATATTTGGCACGGTGGAAGAAGATATGGAGAGCACGTAGGAGTAAAGAGAGTTATTGAAACTATTAAAGCAACACATGCAGATATAATTGGTTTAATAGAAACCTATGGTTCTGGCGAGATCATTGCAGATTCACTAGGTTATCATTTCTACCTTATTAGTTCTAACCTTAGCATTTTAAGCCGTTATCCAATCAAAAGAACCATTAAAGCGTTTAAGCCCTTTAATTTTGGAGGAGCTGTTTTAGATATTGGAGATGGGAAAGAAATTTTATTTTTGGATACATGGTTGCATTATCTTCCAAATTATTCAGCTAATATCAAAGAAGGTAAAATGTCATCTGAAGCCATAATCCATGAGGAACAAAGCACCCGATCGGCAGAAATAAATCAAATACTAAAAGAAATACGCCCTATATTAAATGCTAACAATAAAAAACCTGTAATAATGCTTGGAGATTTTAATGTTGGGTCGCATTTGGATTGGACAGATGATACTAGAAAAATCCATTATGGATATAGTATAAAATGGCCCGTAAGTACAGCTATGGAAAAGGCTGGGTTTATTGATAGTTATAGAGCACTTCATGTAGACCCATTACTAGATGCAGGTTTAACCTGGACCCCTAGAGCGGCAACCTCTTCAAAGAAATATGGATTAAGAGATAGAATAGACTATATTTATTATCAAGGACCGTTAAAGCCAATAGAGTCTAAGGTGATTGACTATCATCCTGTAATGTTTCCTTCCGATCACGCAGCTGTTTTTACGGTTTTTAAATTAGAATAAATTTAAACAATACAATTATAATGAAACGTCGTAAGTTCATTAACCAATTAGGAGTAGGAGTGGTTGCATCAGTAATGCCATCAACATTGCTGTCTTTTACACCTGCGACCAGGGGCTTGTCAAAAAAAATAACCTTTGGTATTGTAACCGATGTGCATAAGGATTTAATGCCAGATGCCGACCAACGTCTTGAAGCTTTCGTGAATAAGGCTACGAAAAAGAATGTAGATTTCATCATTCAAATGGGCGATTTTTGTTTTGGAGATAACAAGAACAAGGATTTTATGAAGGTATGGGAAGCATTTAATGGACCAAAATATCATATTTTGGGGAATCACGACATGGATAAGAACTCTAAAGAAGAAGTAATGGAGTTCTGGGGTATGCATAAAAATTACTATTCTTTTGATTTGGGAGGCTACCATTTTGTAGTGTTAGATGCTAATTTTTTATATCAAGATGGGAAGTTTATAGATTATAAGCATGCTAATTTTTATGTGAATAGTAATCTTAGAGCTTATATAAACGATCAGCAAATAGAATGGTTTAAATCAGATTTAGAGAGCACCCAATTACCTACTATTGTGTTTTCGCATCAAAGTTTGTGGCACGATGTGGGCAACAGGCAGGTTTTACAGCATATCATGGAAAAAAACAAACAAAAAGTTATTTGCGCGTTAAATGGTCACGACCATACAGATTTTCATTTTCACAAAAATAGTATAGATTACATAGGAATAAATAGTATGTCTTACAAATGGGTATCAGGTAAATTTGAAAGCACAGAAAGGTTCCCAAAAGAACTGTATAAGGAGTATGGAAACCTGCATCACATTGCAGGCTATCAAGACCCGTTGTACGCTTTTGTGACTCTAAAGCCAAATGGAATTATGAAAGTTGATGGCGTTAAAAGTAACTGGATGTCTCCGTCACCTTACGATATGGGAATGGTTAGTGACAACCAGGATGTTCCTTTTTCAGCTGAAATATCCGATTATAAGATCAAGTTTAAAACAGATAGAATTTAATCAAAAAGAATTCCTCAAGACTTCGCCTTGGGTATAATTCATCCAAAAATTCTTTGTTTTCTGTAACTATTTAGTTTTACATACCTTTAAATGAATTTGATGAAATGAAATATTGATATCAAGCAAAAAATAAAAATAATTCGTATGACTTCCTTATCACTGCCTTTCTCCACAATTTTATTATGTATATCCCTGTTCTTCGGTAGTTGTTCGAATAAAACCCATTTGCCAAATATCATTTTGGTAATGACGGACGATCAAGGATATGCCGACATATCTGTGCATGGTAGTCCAGATGTTTTAACGCCCAATATGGATAAGTTAAAATCACAAAGCATTAGTTTAGAGGATTTTCATGTTAGCCCAACATGCGCACCAACACGGTCTGCGATAATGACAGGGAGACATCCTTTTAAAAATGGTATTACCCATACCATATTGGAAAGGGAACGTATGGCCTTAGACATAACGACATTGCCAGAAGTGTTTAAGCGAAAGCAATATGCAACAGGGATATTTGGTAAATGGCATTTGGGCGACGAAACCAAATACCAACCAGAAAACCGTGGTTTTGATGAGGTATTTATTCATGGAGGTGGAGGTATAGGTCAGGCTTATCCGGGTTCTTGCGCCGATGTTCCTGATAATAAATATTTTAACCCTACCATTAAACATAATGGAACCTTTATTGAGACTACCGGATTCTGCACCGATGTTTTTTTTGCACAAGCCTTGTCATGGATAGGTCAAAAATCGAAGGAAAATAAACCTTTCTTTGCTTACATACCAACCAATGCACCCCATGGTCCCTTTATTGCTCCCGAAAAGTATAAGGAGAAATTTGTTAATCAGGGATATCCTTTAAATGCTCAAGGTTTTTACGGTATGATAGAGAACGTAGATGACAATTTAGGCGTTTTAATGAAAAAGTTAGAGGATTGGGGAATCGCTGACAATACGATTTTGATATTTATGTCCGATAATGGAAAAACTTGGGGGGGACAAAATACGGTGCATGGCAAAACATACAATGCAGGTATGAAAGGTTTTAAAGGCAGTGTATATGAAGGCGGTACCAGAGTTCCTTTTTTTATTAGATGGCCCAATAAATTTAAAGCAGGTAAAAAGGTAGATGTTTTATTAAATCACTACGACATATTGCCTACTCTGGCAGATCTATTGGATATTGATATTTCTGATTTAAGTGATTTAGATGGGCAAAGTTTTCTTTCGTATCTAAATAGTGATACATATAAGGGGCAAGACAGATACAGATTTGTACACCTCGGAAGATGGCCACTTAATCCAAAAAATGTTAATAATCAGAAAATTGATGATCGATGGGTAGGAACTGAAGAAAGTTCCAACCCTAATAACTCTAAATACAAAAACTGTTCAGTTAGAAATGAGCAGTATAGGTTAGCTAACAATAACGAGCTCTATGATTTAATCAATGACCCAGGAGAAACAACCAATATTGCCGAAGAATATCCGTTGATTGTGGAACAAATGAGAAAAGAATATGATAAATGGTGGAATTCTATAGAACCATTTTTGGTTAATGAAAAGGTGTCGTTAGCTGACGAAAAACCGTTTTGGGTTAACTATAATAAACAAAAAGAAACCTCGGGTGTTGCACATTGGATGTACCCTAGCTTAGATTGAGGCTACAAAGGAATCCTATAATTAATTCAAATCAAGAAATTCTTTATTACTAAACTACTTTTAAGAAAGCGTATATTGTGTAGGGGTTATACCAGTATATCTTTTAAAAACCGTTGCAAAGTACGATGACGAACTAAAAGCTAAATTATAGGCCACATCCTGTACACTATTCGTTTTAATGCACAATTGTTCCTTGGATTTTTCAATTTTTTGCCTCAAAATATAATCTGTTGGAGAATAGCCCATTTCATTTTTAAACTTGTACTTAAAATGGGATAAAGACAAGTTGCTCAGTTGGGCTAACTGTTCTAAGGGAAGCGGTTCATTAAGGTTGTTTTTAATAAAAGTACATATCTCAACTATTTCCTTGCTTATAATTTGATTGGAATGTTTATTACCAAATTCCAGAACGTTCAATAGGAAGTGCAACAATAAATTGGTTATTTTAATCTTGTCCAATCCGCTTATAGGATGCTTGCAAATTCGGTAAATAGTATTAAGATCATGCTTTAGCCTATCAGAACCTTTGAATTTTCTATTCGATTTTAGGCTCATGAAACTCTCTATGAACAATTTCGTGTCCTTTTTTGTTAAATTTAAAAGGCGTCTATTTTTATCGGGTACTTCCATGATAAGCCAAAATAAACGTCCGCGTTCCTCAGGAAAACTTTTTGTGCCATGTTCCTCTCCCGGAAAAGTTAACAAAAGATCCCCGCCGTTAATTCTGTAATCCTCTCCTTGAATATGATAATACTGTGTACCCTTTTCAAGAAAACATATTTCTATCATATTTTCATGAACATGCATTTCCAGGCTTTTGTTCATTTGCCTATAGTTATAGGATCCCAAAACCTTTATGCATTCAAATCCTAAACCTTCCAAATCAATTATTTGGCGTTCTTCCGTAGAGACTTTATCAAGTTCTTGCATCTTTGAAATAGTATTATCGTACTAAAATTAATAATATTTTTTAAACTTTTAATTTTCTTTGATTATCCAGAATTTAAAACAAGGAAGGGTGGTCGATATTAGAGACTACTAAATTTTAAAAGAAGATACTATTATGAACAAGCATATAACCTGGAAAAATGACCAAGAACTTTTCAAAATTGCTAAAGAGGAATTGTTCGTTGCACTAGTGGGGGACATATTGGATAAAATGGGGTATTTGCACCAATTTCTTTCGCCAAACATAAAACCACTGCGAAAAGATATGGTTACCATAGGAAGGGCTATGACAGTATTGGAAGCCGATACTTTTGAAGAATCTTCACAGCAAACAAACAACCCCCTAATGAAGAAACCCTTTGGGATTATGTTTGAAGCCTTGGACAGTTTACAAGAGAATGAAGTTTATATATGTTCAGGAGCATCGCCCAGATATGCCTTATGGGGCGGTTTAATGAGTACAAGAGCTTTAAAACTAAAGGCTTCGGGAGCTATTGTTGATGGGTATTCAAGGGATACCAACGAGATAGAAAAGCTAAACTTTCCAACATTTTCATTGGGAACCTATGCCCAGGACCAAGGACCAAGAGGAAAAGTTATCGATTATAGAGTGCCTATTGAATTCAATGGCGTTCGCATAAACCCCGGAGATATTGTTTATGGAGATAGAGATGGGGTCTTAATCGTGCCCAAAGAAGTGGAAAAAGAAGCATTTAAAGGAGCTATTGAAAAAGCAAGAGGAGAAAAACTGGTGCAAAAGGCTTTGGAAGAAGGTATGAGCACTGTGGAAGCCTTTGAGAAATTCGGAATCATGTAACTAATCAATGATGAATCTATCCAATAAAAATATTTTAGTTACTGGAGCTGCAGGCTTTGGAGTTGGTCATGGAGTAGTAGTTGCATTATCAAAAATGGGTGCCCGGGTTATTGTAAACGACCTAACTTTGGAAGAAGCCCAAGCTGTCGCTGATACTTTGCCCAATGCTATTGCAGTAGCAGCCGATATAACCAATGAAAATCAGGTAGATGCTATGTTCACTACCTTGGCGGAACAAGTCGGCGTTATACACGGCTTAGTCAATAATGCAGGTATCGGACTAAGCAAAGAAGCACATAATGTTACCGACGAGGAATTTGACAATCTATACAATATAGATGTAAGAGCTGTATGGAAACTATCTAAATTATTTGCTAATCAACTTATCGAAAATAATACTGAAGGCAGTATCATCAATATTTCTTCCGTACATGCTTCAGCAACCATTGCTAAGTACGCCGTTTATGCCAGTGCAAAAAGCGCAGTGGAAGGGTTAACCAGGGGCATGGCGGTAGAATTGGGAAAACACAACATTAGGGTAAATGCTGTAGCGCCCGGTTACGTACATGCAGAACAGAATTTGGAACTGATTAAAACATTTGCCGACGATCCTGAACTTTGGGTAGAACAGCACACCAAAGACTATCAAAGTTTGCCGTTTGAAATACTGGCCGAAGATTGTGGCAATGTGGTAGGCTTTTTAGCTTCAGAATACAGCAGGGCAGTTACCGGTCAGGTGATTTATGTAGACAATGGAACCACCGCTATGCTGTATAACAATTCATTTATAGAAAAATAGCACATGATAATTAGTAAAATAACGTGTTTTGAAGTCATAGTTCCAGCCCACCCAGGAGCTATTGAAAGTAAGGGTTTCAATAAAGGATTGCATAAATTGCCCTTGGGAGCCAAAGCAGGGTGGAGTGTGCAATTTGATGAAGTCCCCAAGCTACTGGTACAATTAGAATTAAAGAATGGTATCATTGGATGGGGAGAACTGTACAGAAGCCACAATTGGGGAACAGTAGATGCCATATGCGAATTATTGCTTGGACAGGATATTGAAAAACTAACATTACAAAAATTACCTTTTGCCTTTTCCAGGGAATACGACGGTTTTGAGTGCGCTATTTGGGATGCTTATGCAAAACTAAAAGGCATGCGCGTAGTAGACTTATTAGGTGGGCCTGTAAAAGACAAGGTGAAAGTAGGCGCATGGTCCAGTCATCGCAGTCAAGAAGATATCGCAGATCTGGCTTTAAAATTTCAAAATATGGGCTATACGTGTATGAAATTTAAAAGCGATTTAGAAGACGATGTTGTAGGATGGTGTAGAACAATTGCTGAAACCGCACCGGAAATGCAGGTTATTTTAGACCCCAACGAGCGTTGGTTACATGCTTTTGAGGCAAAAAAGCGCATTGATGGTTTACAGGAAATTGGAAACGTTTTATGTTTGGAAGACCCGCTTCCACGTTGGCAATTAAACGAGTACCGCCAATTAAGAAACTACGCATCCGTGCCCATAGTACTTCATGTATCGTTGCCTTATATCATTCATGGACAAAGGATAAAAGATAGTATTCAGGCGATTCAGCTAGGTGCGGTGGATGGCTTTAATTTTAATTGCGGATTAGCAGATTTTCAGAGACTAGACCATATAGCGTCGGCTGCAGAATTAAACTGCTGGCACGGTTCCGAAATAGACCTTGGTATTTTAGAGGCCATGTACATACATTCTGCAGCAGCTGCGGCTTCCTGCAATTGGCCAAGCGATATTTTTGGACGATTAATACGTGAGCACGACCTATTAAAATCACCGCTAAAAATTGAGGCGCCCTATGCCCATTTACCAGAAGGATTGGGCTTAGGTATTGAGGTAGATATGGACGCTGTTAAACATTACCAAACAAAACAAAAAGCATATACATTATGAACAACCCATTTACTGGTATAGATAAAAACAAAGAAGATATTTGGAACATGGTGGTCAAAAGAGACATCGAGGCTTTTGTAAACCAGGATTGGCAAATGGTAGAAAATGATTTTCATGAAGAAGGCTTTATGGGAATCGATGGAGGCAAATCCCAAAGTATTGACCAATGGAAATTGAGCTTTCCAAATTTGGAAAGCTATAAAACCTCCTGGTTACAACAGGCTAAGGAGTTTCATGAAACCGCATGGGGCGAAGATGTAACCGAAGCATTGCACAGGGTAACCATATTACAAGACATAGAAATTATAGATGATGCCGCATTGTTGCACAAGAAGTTTGTTGGCGATATAAAGAAAGCAGACGGAAGTTACGTAGAAACAAATTGGCAAACACTCTATAGATGTAGAAAAATAGACGGAGAATGGAAGATGGTCGGATTTACGGGCTATTTACCATTTTTTAGTGTCAATTCTACCCCAGAATTACAAGCAGCTAAACAAATGCCGGCCCATGCAGGCCAACATGTTACCGCGGGTCCTTATTCCCCGGTTTTGGAAGTGAATCCAGGTAAACTAGTAGTTATTTCCGGACAAGCAGCCATAGATAAACTAGGAAACGTTATAGGGAATACCATAGAGGAGCAAACGGTCTATATGATGGACAATTGTAGTATGCAATTAGCCTCGGCAGGATGTACCCTAAATGATGTATTTAAAGTCAATGTTTTTATAAAAGATCTGGCCGATTGGCCAAGATTCAACGCCGTTTATAAAAATTACTTTAAAGACCCTAAACCCGTACGTACAGCAGTGCAAACAGGATTGTTAATGAACCTGGTTGTTGAAATTGAAATGTGGGCAGCTAAAAAATAACAAAACAAGAGCATTATGATTTGGGATCAATTAACATCATTAGAATTAAGTAAGATAGCCAAGAACACACCGGTTATCCTTACTATGGCCGCTACAGAACAGCACGGTAAACATTTACCACTGGCAACCGACAGATTGATTGGGGAGCATTTTGCTAATGAGTTACACAAAGCCATTCCCGATAAAGTACTCGTATTACCAACTATTAGTATAGGATGCTCTTCTCACCATATGGATTTTTCAGGAACACTAACCATTAGTCACGACACATTTATAAGGCAGGTTGAAGACATAGTAAGATCGGTAATACACCACGGGTTTAAGAACATCATCCTTTTAAACAGTCATGGCGGCAATCAGGCGGTTGGTCAGGTATTGGTAGAAAAGCTGGGCTATGAGAACCCTACAACAAATATCGTTATGGTGACGTGGTGGAAACTAGCATCCGAAGCTTTATTCACTTTAAATGAAAGTGGTAAAGGAGGCGTAGGGCATGCAGGGGAATTTGAAACAGCATTAATGTTAAATATAGCACCACAATTAGTACATCTGGATAACATAGAAAAAGGAAAACATACCGATACGTTTACATGGAGCAACGGTGATATGTTGCGTGGCCCCAAGGCATCCTATTACAGATCCACCAAGGAAATGACTACTAATGGTGTTTTTGGAGATCCAGAATACGGAACTTTAGAAAAAGGCAAACAAATTTCGAAGCTAGTTGTCAATGATTTAAAAAAAATTATTGAAGATGTTTTAACTGTCAAAAAATAAAATAAACACATGAAATGCCCATTAACAAAAGTTGCAAACCAACCGAAAATGATAATTAGGGCATTGCATTCCTGCACTGAGCTTAGTCGAAGTGTGACCTTTAAAAAACAAATAAATACTAACACATGAAACGAACATTAACAAATTTTAAAAATTTCTTCACAAAGGAGGATGTTTAAAATTTTTAATGAGAGAGCGTAGCGGTTGCATACGTTCTTAATTTTATAATTAGTTTATTATTAAGTGATTAATAAAATTTAAACGTATGAAAGGAAAACTAATACTATATACTTTGGTAGCCGCCATAGGTGGGCTTCTGTACGGTTTCGACACGGCCGTAATTAATGGGGCATTGCCTTTTTTTAAATCGCATTTCCAGTTAAACGATGTTATGACTGGTTGGGCTGTGAGTTCGGCTTTGTTGGGATGCATTATTGGCGCGATTGGTATTGGCAAACCCGGCGACAAATATGGGCGTCGCGAAATGCTTAAGCTTTCTGCTTTGTTGTTTTTGGTTTCAGCAGTCGGTACCGGGCTTGCACCAGAAATCAATAGCTTTATCCTATTTAGGTTTATTGGCGGTTTGGCAGTTGGGGCAGCTTCGGTACTGTCGCCTATTTATATTTCAGAAATAGCCCCCGCAACCCATAGGGGAAGATTAATTATAACCTTTCAATTGGCTTTGGTCGTAGGGATATTAGTAGCCTTTTTTGTAGATTATATTTTAATCGATACCGGTAAAAACAATTGGCGTTATATGTTCATTTCAGAAGCGATACCAGCACTGGCATTTTTGATTTTACTCTATAAAGTCCGTAAGAGTCCACGTTGGTTGATGCAGGTAGGAAATCAAGAAGCTGCTAAAAATACCATTAAAGATGTCAATCCCAATGTTGATGTACAAAGTATTATTGAGGAAATAGAAACATCTATTAAGTTGGAACAAGAAAGCAAGCAAGAAAAACTATTTAAGAAGCCCAATTTAAAGTTTACCTTGATAGGGATTTGTATAGGTTTGTTTAGTCAGTTTACCGGCGTGGCCATCGTTTTTTACTATGCGACCGATATATTTAGGGCTGCTGGTTTTTCAACCGATTCTGCCATAGGGCAAACGGTAATCCTTGGAGCGACCAATTTAATATTTACCCTATTGGCCATGAATTTAATTGACAAAATAGGAAGAAAAAAGTTGTTATATGTTGGCACCATTGGAATGGCCATTTCTTTAGGTGTTTTTTCATGGGCGTTCTATACAGGCAATACAGAAGGTTGGTTGTTATTGGGTATACTCATTTGTTATGTGGCATTTTTTGCTTCATCTATGGGAGCCGTGGTCTTTGTATTGTTGGCAGAAATATTTCCAAATAACATACGGTCAAGAGGGATGGCCTTAGGCTCTTTTTCAAATTGGATCGTGAACGGATCCATCACGTTTCTGTTCCCAATAGTTGTTGGAGCTTTTAGTGATGGCAAAGGCATAGGGTGCAGTTTTGCCTTTTTTTCAATCATGACACTTTTAGGGTTCTTTTTCTTTAGAACATTTTTATTTGAGACCACAAATAAAACCTTGGAAGAAATTGAGTTTGAAAATAAATGATGCAACTTTTATCACATAATTAATTATAAAAAGAATAAGATGAAAAGTAATTTCAGTAGACGGGAAGCATTAAAGCGAATCGGATTAGGGTCGGCAGCAGTAACCGTTGGAGCAATAGGTGTTGTGAATGCGAGTTCAAAAGAAGGGATTGATAATACACAATATATTGAGGAAGAAGAGAAACAACCCCTAAATTTTGATCAACCCATAACGGCAATTGTCCTTGGAGCGGGTGGGCGCGGTAATGTGTATGCAGGGTATGCATTTGAAAATCCAAAAGAGTTGAACATTATAGGCGTAGCTGAGCCTATAGAATATAGAAGGAATAACTTTTCCAAATCCCATAATATTTCCGAAAGCAATCAATTTACAACTTGGGAACATGTTTTTGAGCGGCCTAAATTTGCTGATGCTGTTATTATAACAACCCCCGATGCCCTGCATTATGGCCCCGCAATGAAAGCCATTGAAATGGGATATGATGTATTGTTGGAGAAAGCGATAGCACAAACTTGGGACGAGTGTTATGATATTTTGAAACAACAACGCAAGTACGGTAAAATTGTAGCCATTTGTCATGTACTTCGCTATGCACCCTATTTTGTTAAGATGAAAGAAATTATCGATTCCGGTAAAATAGGAGAGGTGGTTAGTGTACAACACTTCGAACCTGTGGAGCATATCCATATGTCCCATTCATTTGTTCGTGGTAATTGGGGAAATTCAAAAAAGTCAACACCAATGATCCTATCCAAATCCTGTCATGATACGGATATTATACGTTGGTTGGTGGGGAAACCCTGTAAAAAAGTATCCTCTTTTGGGTCTTTAAAGTTATTCAGGTCCCAAAGTGCACCCCAAGGCAGTACTAAACGTTGTACCGATGGTTGTGCTGTGGAACGGGAATGTCCGTTTTCAGCCATAAAGATTTATGTCGAACGAAAAGCATTCTTACATCACTTAAAACTTGAAAAACATGATACAGACTCCATTATGGAAAACCTAAAGACAGGACCTTACGGACGTTGTGTGTACCACTGCGATAATGATGTTGTGGACCATCAGGTAGTCAATATGCAGTTTGAAGACGATATCACGGCTTCGTTCTCTATGGAAGGGCTTACCAGTTATGGCGGCAGACGTACACGTATCATGGGCACCATGGGAGATATCACTGGAGATATGGATAGTATGACCGTTTTTGATTTTAGAACCAGAGAGAGAAAACACTGGACGGCAAAAGACATTAATGATGGCATTTATGCTGGTCATGGTCATGGTGGTGGTGATTTGCGTTTGGCAAAAGATTTTGTGAGAGCCGTAAAATTACAGGATCCTACACAGTTAACGTCAACTATAGAAGCCTCAATGGAAAGCCATTTAATAGGGTTCCAAGCAGAAAAAAGCCGTCTTAAAGGGGGTAAAGTCCTTGATGTGAATTTAAAGGTGTGATTTTTTTGAATCTAAAAAACATTAAAGATATAGTTTTAGTTAAGCAGTAAAACTCGATTCAAATTAGTTTCCATAGATTGAACGCTCCATTAACTAGTGGTCTTTAAATATTAAATATTAGGTTATAAACCCGTATGGAGCGATACGGCTTAGAATGCTACAATAGCTTTAAAATGAAACACATTATCAGTAAATTTAATTTTATTCTCATACTTAGCGTATGTGCTATCGGGTGTTCCCAAAAGTCAAACCGCAAAGAAGAAAAATTACCAGCGAGTGAAGTCTTATATAGGTTAATAGGAGAAAGAGCAAAAGAGATACAATTTTATTTCTTACCTAACGATAGTCTAAGTCCCGATAATATGGTTTTTGAAATCGAAGCTAGCAATGGTATTCTAAAAGTTGGTGGAAATACTGGAGTGGCCCAATGTAAAGCGGCGTACACTTATCTTAAGGAAGCTTGTAATAGTTTGATTTCATGGGGCGGAAGTAATATTCAAATCCCCGAAACTTGGCCAGACTACACAAAAAAACGTGTGGTGTGTCCTTTTCAATATACCTTACAAGATAATATCTGTGGTTTTGGATATACGACACCGTATTATCAATGGGAAGATTGGTTAAGATATCTGGATATAATGGCTGTACATGGCTATAATATGATGTTGGCTCCAATAGGCACCGAAGCTATTTGGAAGGAGGTTTGGCAAAAATATGGGTTCTCCACTGCAGAGTTGGAAGAATACTTTACGGGACCAGCTTATTTACCATGGCACAGAATGGGAAATATTAATAAGCATGGAGGTCCCATTCCGAGTGATTATTTTGAAAAAACAAAGACGCTTCAAAAGAAAATATTAAAGCAGATGCGATCCATTGGGATACATCCTGTCGCTTCTGCTTTTGCTGGGTTTGTTCCTAAGGAATTTGAAGCGAAATTTCCTGATGCCAAAGTTAGGCATGTTGATGGATGGGTAGGTTTTAAAGGGGATAATACAACGCATATTTTACATCCTCTATCGCCTTACTATAAAAAGATTGGAAAAGATTTTATTGATACTTGGAAAAAAGAATTTGGAGAGGTAGACTTTTTCTTGGCCGATGCCTTTAATGAGTTACGCCCCCCTGTTAGTGATGAATCTGAAGAAGTCCTACAAAAAGAATTAGCTGAATTTGGAAACGCTATATACGTATCGATTATTGAGGCAGATGAAGATGCTACATGGCTAATGATGGGCTGGTTATTTATGGATAAAGGATTTTGGACCAACGACAGGGCAAAAGCATTATTGAGTAAGATTCCGGATGATAAGATGATGGTATTGGATCTATATGCAGAGGCAAGTCCATTTTATAAAAGCATGGATGATTTTTTTGGTAAGAGCTGGATGTATAGTATAATCCCTAATTGGGGTGGAGCTTCTCAAATAGGAGGTTTATTAACACAATACGGACATTTAATTCCTGAGATAGCAAAAACAAAAGCAGACGGAAAACTAAAAGCCTTTGGGTTTTCTCCAGAAGGAACAGAAACCAATGAGGTAATTTACGAATTGGCGTCAGATGCCATGTGGAACAATGAATCCTTGGATTATAAAGATTGGTTGGTATCATATTGCAATAATCGATATGGTATGAAATCAGACAAATTGTATGATGCCTGGTTGTTATTATGTCATTCTATTTATAATAAAGAAATCGATCATGCCGTAAACAGGATCCAGTCTAACCCGATCACTTTAGCGAGTTCCTATCATGTTTTACCTAAAGCAGATGAGAATGTTAATGAAGCTTTAAGTTTGTTTTTAGAAGAACACGAAGTATTTAAGAACAATCAACTTTATATAAATGATCTTATCGAATTGGCTACATACAAATATATGGCTATTGCAGATGCTTTGATAATGGATTTAAGGGGTAATATAAGCCAACGAACAGTAATGGAATCTGACAAACAAATGGAACAGGTTTCCGATTTGGTGATTAAAATAGATAACATGCTATCCCACCATAGTTTATCTAATTTAGAAAGATGGGTTGCTAAAGCAAGACGTTGGGGAGTAGATAAAGGGCAAAGTGATTATTACGAATCAGATGCGAAGCGAATTATTACGGTTTGGGGAAGTGGTCTAACCGAGTATGCATCAAGATTATGGAGCGGACTTTTAAAGGATTACTATTTGGCTAGATGGGAAGCTTGGTATAATGCTCAAAAGGAAGGCGAGGAATTTAAAATAAAAAAATGGGAAGACCGTTGGATAAATAGTCCTTATGAGTCTTCACAAAATGAAAATGATGATATTGCGTCGTTAATAAAAGAACTCAATTTGATAATTAAAGATTAAATTTTAATACGTATTTTAGTGTAAAATTAACACATAAAATTTATGCTTGAAATTAAAGAGGACAAGGAGTTATTCGAACTGGTTGTGCTAAATAATGAACTGGCATTTAAAGTGTTGCATGATAGATATGCTACAAAAATGTTTTTATATGCTTTCAATATTATAAAGAATAAAGAAGTGTGTGAGGACATGGTTCAAAATATCTTTATTGATGTTTGGAACAAAAGACAAAACAAGAGTATAAATAATGTTAAATCCTATCTTTTCAAGTCAGTAAAGTATAAAATATTCAATTATTTTAGAGATCAAAGGATATCTAAGGAGGATATTACAAGGTTAAATATAATTGATGTTTCCATTAGTGCTTCACAAAAAATGGAGTATTACCAACTTGAAGAAGCAATACATTCTTCGGTAGACAAATTGCCAAAACGCTGCAAACAAATTTTTGAATTGAGCAGGTTCCATTATAAGACCAACAAGGAGATTTCAGAGGAGTTGGAAATATCCATTCAAGCCGTTAAAAATCAAATTTCAAAAGCGCTTTCCCTTATCAAGAAAGATCTTCAAAGTGATGGGGTAATTCTTTATTTTATAAGTGTTCCCTTGGTTTAAAATTGCCCATAATAATAGTCTCTTAATATTATTTTAAAGAAAATTTTAAAAAAAATAGGTATACGGACGTGTACCATGAAGTGTTTTTTGTTACTTAATAATAACGAGGAGCAATTCTCCCAAACTATAATGTTTTCAAAATGAATAAAAAACAAGCCAAAAGAATTTTTACAAAGTATGTTAACAACGAGTGTTCTGAAAGAGAACTTGAATTGTTGGAGGCCTTTTTGGAATCTTACCAAGAGCGCAAAGGTAGATGGCCAGATTTTATTTTAGGAAGTGAAGACATGTTTAAAGAGCAATCTTGGTCTAGAATTCAAGAAAAATTGAATAGTAAAAAGAAAAAGAAGTCGTTTGGGCGTTTTTACAAGTATGCTGCAATTTTTGTGATCTCTTTGGGGCTTGCCTATTTATACCAACAAGGTGTTTTTTCAAAACATAATGAGCAGCTTATAATACCAGAGGAGAAGATTACCCTTCAATTGGACAATGGAACATTAGAGGTGGTTGAAGAAGATGGATCTATTAAAATAGTGGATGAACAAGGTAATGTTGTTGGAGTTCAAAAAGGAAACCAATTAATCTACAATAACAATGGGGTTAAAAAAGAGCAATTGGTTTATAATACATTAGTAGTACCCTATGGGAAACGTTTTCAAGTAAAGTTGTCTGATGGTACGGTTGTGGATATTAATGCAGGATCTTCACTAAAATATCCTGTCAATTTCATTAAAGGGCAAAACCGTCAAGTATTTGTAGAAGGTGAAATGTACTTTAATGTGGCTAAAGATAAAGAGCACCCTTTTGTGGTTACAGCCAAAGATATGGATGTTAAGGTACTGGGGACACAATTTAATATATCTTCTTATCCAGAAGATAATAAAATTAATACTGTGTTGGTAGAAGGTGCAGTAAGTATCCTTGATAAACAATCTTCTGTTGCAACAGAGTTAAGACCTGGGTTTATGGCGTCTTGGGATAAGCAAAAAAAAGATATTGTAATTAAAGAGGCCGATATTGAAATGCATACGGCCTGGATTGACGGCAGGATTATATTTAGGCATACCAACTTTAATAATGTTATAAAGAAACTTGAACGCCATTATAACGTTACAATACTTAACAATAATGTAGAACTGTCGAGTAGGTATCTTGCGGCAAGTTTTGATATAGAAACAATTGAAGACGTTTTTGATGCATTTAAGGAATATTATGGTATTGATTATACAATCTCTGACAATAAAATAATAATTAATTAAAAACAATATGCCTATGAAATAAACCAACCTTAATTAAAAAAATATCTATGAATACATCCTGCTTTTGTAGGAGCTAAAAAAAAAATCGAAAGATGCTGCGAACATCTTCCGATTTAAGATAGTGATTAAAATAATTAACCACCTAAAAACTTTACAAAAATATGAAAAAAGTACGTAGGTTAAAGAAGCATGCTTCTTTTCCACTAAAATTTGACTTAAAAATGAAACTAACCACATTCTTTTTAATAGTTTCTTTATTTCAACTGCAAGCTACAGAGTCTTATGCTCAACGCACAAAAATTACAATTGATCTACAAGATGTAAGTTTAGAAAGTGCCTTAGACAAAATCGAATCTTTGACAGAGTTTAAGTTTTTATACGATTATGAGCATATAGATTATGAAAGAGTAATTTCTGTTAAGGCTGAAAACGAAAGGGTGTCATCCATTTTAGATAGATTGTTTGAAGGCTCTAATATTGAATATAGAGTTTTTAAAAAACAAATAATTATTAAAAGAAATGAAAATCATTTAGATCTTGATGAAGGCCATGCCGATGAATCCTTGATAGAACTTCAACAAATTCAAGTTAACGGTACTATTCAAGATACCAATGGACAACCCCTGCCCGGTGCAACAATTATTGAGAAAGGAACAACCAATGGAACCCAAACCGATTTCGATGGAAAGTTCTCTATAGAGGTTGCTTCAAGTGACGCTGTATTGGTGATTTCCTATGTAGGTTTTGCAACCCAGGAGATCCCCGTAGGTAATGAGACTAATATAACCATAACTTTACAGGAATCAGCATCGGAGTTGGATGAAGTTGTTGTTGTTGGATACGGAACTCAAAAGAAAGTAAATCTTACTGGGGCTGTAGAGTCTATAGAAGTAGAGGGGCTTAGCGACAGACCAATAACTCAAGCCAGTTCTGCATTACAAGGTCAGGTTGCAGGTGCATTCATATCTCAAAATGGAGCGCAACCAGGAAATGATCAAGCAACTATTTTAATTAGAGGGATTGGTTCATTAGGCAACAATAATCCGTTAGTAATAATTGACGGAATGGAAGGTAGTTTACAAGATGTAAACCCAAAGGACATGGAATCTGTGTCAATTCTAAAAGATGCTGCTTCTGCAGCTATTTATGGGAACAGAGCTTCGAATGGTGTTATATTGATAACAACCAAAAGAGGTAAAACAGGAAAAAACAAAATCGAATACACGGGTTATTTAGGGGTACAGTCTGTTACCGACTTTCCTGAATTACTTAAAGGACTAGAGCACTATGATTTAAATGCTTTGGCGGTGGCAAATGCGAATGGAGGTATTTTTCCATCATGGTATACAGAGGAAGTTCGTCAGAACTTTATAAATAAGGTAGATGAACAGAGATGGCCCACAAATTATTCGTGGTCTGACGATATTATAGTAGATGCGATGATTAATGATCACCATATTAATTTTTCTGGGGGGCAAGATAATTTTCAATATTCTGCATCGGTCGGATATCTAGATCAAGAAGGAATTGTAGATGGGAACAGTACAAAAAGATTAACTTTTAGAACCAATTTATCATCTTACTTTTTAAAAGATAATAGGTTGCGTTTAGATCTAAACCTGTCTGGGTACGATCAAAATACAGAAGACTTTGTAACAGGTATAGGTGAGGTTATGTACCATACGTTTGTACAATCACCATTAACAAGACGACACCTTGAAGGTGTAGGTTATACTGGAGCTGGTTATAATTGGGCTGTTTTAGATGCTGGTGGAGGTAGAGATTCAAATTCTTCTCCGCTTACTGTTCGGTTAGCGGGTAGCCTTAAAGTTTTGGATAACTTAGAGGTTAGATCATCCCTTAATTTTTACAGGACTAGCAAAGAACTTGAAATTTGGAGACCATCTGTTACTACTTTTGGTTTGCAAGAAGATGGTACGATTATAGAAAGCACGCCTAGTAATTCAAGTTTAGATATAAATACAGAGAAATCATTAACTAAAGTTTTTAATTCACAAATTAATTACAATACAGAATTTATTGAAGGCTTCAAATTGAATGTCATGGCTGGATTAGAGTCTAGGGAATATAACTTTTCAAGTAAGTTTATGAGTAGGTCTAATTTTTCAGCAAATTTACCTAATTTGGAAATAGGTGACCCTAGTACACAAAAAAATGGTGGAAGTGACCTAGAAGGTAAATGGTTATCATATTTTAGTAGGGTAAATCTTGATATTAATGACAAATACCTTCTTGAAGGGACTATCAGAAGAGATGGAAGTTCGAGGTTTCTTGATAAATGGGGAACATTTCCTTCTGTTTCGGCAGGCTGGAAAATTTCTAATGAGGATTTCTTGAAAGACAATGATTTTATTAACAGCTTGAAATTAAGAGCTTCATGGGGACAGTTGGGTAATGAGAACATTAACTCCTATTATGCTGCTTCAGATGAATTAAGTCTTAATCTTTTTGCTAATTTTAACAACAGTGTAACACCCGCAGGCGCTATTACAATATTGGCAAATCAGGCTACAAGTTGGGAAACCTCAGAGCAGGTTAACTTTGGAGTAGATTTTGGTCTTCTAAAGAATAAAATTACTGGGTCAATAGACTACTTTGTCAAAAAGAACTCTGATATCTTAATGCAGTTACCCTTATCAAGTACCTTAGGTTTATCAACATTCCCATATCAAAACGTAGCTGCTATGGAGAATAAGGGAATTGAGTTACTATTAAGTTATTCTGGAAAAATAAAAGAAGTTGAATTCAATGCAAATTTAACAGCTTCCAATACAAAAACTAAAATCACTGATTTAGCTGGTCAAGATCCTATTATTTTTAATGATATTATTTGGAAAGAAGGACATCCGTTTAATTCATTTTACGGTTACCAAACCGAAGGTATTTACCAGTCTCAAGCCGAAATAGATGCCCATTTAACTGCTACGGGTATGGGCAATACTTATGCCGGCTTAGTTGCAGAACCTGGAGACATAAGATTAAAAGACAGAAATAATGATGGTTTAATTAATGAAGATGATAAAACTATTTTAGGACAATCTTTCCCTGATTGGATATATTCATCGAATATTGATTTTAAATGGAAAAATTGGGATTTGTCCTTGTTCTTTCAAGGTGTAAGTGGTATAAACACATTTAACAGACAATTTGCAGTATTTCCTTTCCATGGTGGAAGTGCTGGTACCGGAGCGTGGTATAGAAATGGATGGACTGAGGAAAAACCAAGTGAGACTATACAACGTGTAATTACAGATAACAGTAGATTTGACCTTATATCTGATTACTATTTAGAAGATGCTTCATACCTAAGGTTGAAAAATATCACTTTGGGATACTCTCTTCCTTCTTCTGTGGTAGATGTATTAGGTATAACTAGTTTTAGAATTCATGGCAATATCCAAAATGCCCTAACTTGGACAAAAATGAGATATGGTTTTGATCCTGAAAAACCAGGTTCTACAACAAGTTCTTTACAATACCCTCAATCGAGAATTTATTCTTTAGGAATTAACGTAAAATTTTAAACTATTATGAAAATGAAAAAATTAGTTATAAAATTATTGGTACTAGGAATTTTGGTTCATTCGTGTAGTGAAAGCTACTTGGACACGACACCTAAGGATTTTATTACTCCTGCAACATTCTTAGAAAATGAAGCACAAATAGAAATTTTGTTGAATGGTGTGTATCACCAATTGGATTTTGGTGGAACTGGTGATGCCGATCAAAAGCTTAATCCATTTGTTTTTGATAATATGACCGATAATTCTGTTGATTTACAGCCCTGGCATGGAACAACCGCTTTTGCTAAGGGAGGTGTGCCAGCAAACAATAAGCGAGTGGTATGGAAATGGAAGCGTAATTATCAAGGCATAGCCAGGGCAAATACCTTTATAGATTTGGTAAGCGAATCTCCAATACAATCTGACAAGATTCCGAGATATTTTGCCGAAGCTAAATTTTTAAGAGCTTGGTATTATCATGATTTGGTAATGTTTTATGGAGATGTTCCATTACTGTTGAATAAACCTAATCTTGAGGAAGGCCAACCAAGTAGAACTCCAAAATCAGAAGTGATTACCCAGATTTTGAAGGATTTAGATGAAGCAATATCTGTTTTGCCGCTTTCATATACTGGAAATGAAAAAGGAAGAATAACAAAAGGAGCGGCAATTGCTTTTAAGGCAAGAGTCCTTTTGTTTGAAGAACGATGGACTGAAGCAGCTGCTGTAGCCAAAGAATGTATGGATTTAGGGGTATATTCGCTATTCCCTGATTATGAAGGTTTGTTTCTTGAAGTAAATGAATCGGCTGTTTCTGATTCAGAAGCTATTCTGGAAGTTTTTTATACGCCCAATGTTAATGCTTCATTCTTCCAAACTCCAATAATGGAATGGTGGCCAATGGTGCTTCCTTCGCTAAGTATGGCAGAAGCATATTATATGGATAATGGTTTGCCTATTACAGATCCTAGTTCAGGTTACGATCCAGAAAATCCATATATGGACAGGGATCCAAGATTGTATGCTTCAATTTATTATCCCGGTGCACCTTGGAGAGTAGAGTTTTGGGGTAGAACAGCAGAAGATAACAGGTTTCAAGAAAATTGGATCTTAGGAGGAACTGGATTTAAGCCCAAAAAATGGATGAATGACGGAAAGCAAATGGATAGATGGAGTGGAGAAGGAAACAATAAGATATTCTTGAGATATGCAGAGGTATTGTTAACTTATGCTGAAGCTAAAAACGAAGCTTCAGGGCCTGATGCATCTGTGTATTCAGCTATAGATGAATTACGAAACCGTATAGGAATGACTACTTTAACCGATGCAATGCCTGGGCTAAGTCAAGAAGAGATGCGTGAGGTTATTAGAAATGAAAGAAGGGTAGAGTTTTTATATGAAGGTCTAAGGTTAAATGATATTAGAAGATGGAAAATAGGAGAGGAAGTCATGGTTGATTCTGAGGGGTATGATCACACTTATCTCAAAGATATGTCATATCCTGGTGATGGAATGGGAACTACAGCAGACTGGCAATATGTAAGAAGAATTGTTGATGTTAGAAGTTTTGTGGCTCCTAGAGATTACCTGTGGCCTATCCCACAAGAAGAAGTGGACTCTAATCCGAATATGACCCAAAACCCTGGGTATTGATTTACAGGGTTATTTTTTTTCAATTTTTTTGTTAAATGGTAGGGCTGTAAAGCCCTACCATATTTGTTTTAAACCTTCTCCTATTTCATCGGCGATGACTGATTTCATATTTTTCAAAGGAAAAACCAAATGATATAATAGTAACGTTTGTTATGTCTCTTGAAAATGTGTTCTATCATTTCGAAAGTACACTTTTTCAAACTTTTCAGCTAAACCCCGACGCTGAGTGTCGAGGAATTCTTTAGATTAAAAAGAACAAAAAACAAGTTTAGAAACTATTGGTAAAATGATATTATAATGGGACAAAGGATTTAACTTTATAGCATAAAAAATAGTATAATAAACAACCTCCGTTAAAAACGGAGGTTGTTTACTTCATTATTGATGTAAAGAACAATACAAGATGGACCTTTCCATTTATCTTAATAGGACTCAATCCTATTTTTATATACTTAGCTTATCGTATGGTTGACTTTAGACATACTTCCGAGTTTTTGTTACATGGATTAATACAGATGTCGGGAAATTTTGGTTCGGTAATATTAATTACAGGTGTAATCATGCTTCAAATGTGGCTGTTATATTTTTTATACAAACGAAAAGTGTTTTTTAAGGTTTGAAGTAAAATCGTATATCTCTCAATAATAAAAACTTATAAGGACAATAAAGAAATATTTTTTTGCATAAGAAGCAAAAGAATTAGAGAATTTAAATTGTTTCATTTTACATAAACGAGTCCTTAACTATTTAATTAATTGTTTTTTTTTGTTACAAGTCCATTTCTTTTTTTAGATTTGGAGAGGACTAGCCGAATATAAGCAAGCTCAAAATAACTATATGTATAAGTTGACATTGAAAGAATATGAAGGTCTTTTTAATAAACTCTATACATCACTATGTCTTTTTTCTAACAAGTATGTAACGGATTTAGAAGCTTCTAAAGATATCGTTCAAGATGTATTTGTTAAGGTATGGGAAGATAAAATTGAATTTAAAGATGACCATGCTATTAAATCGTACCTCTATACGTCTGTAAAAAACAAATCTCTGGATTACCTAAAAAGCAAACGTTACAAATCAACAGATCATTTTGCGACAAATGAAATGGAAAAAATGGAAAAAAGGTCGTTTTTTTTACGTGAGGTCGTTATCATAGAAACCTCGACGATTATAGATAAAGCTATCAATTCCTTACCAAGGAAATGTGCTCAGATAATAAGGTTGAGCATAAAAGAATTCACCAATATACAAATCGCTGAAGAATTGGGGATCTCTATTAATACGGTTAAAACCCAAAAAAAAATAGCTTATAAAAAATTAAAACCCTTGTTAAAAGATTACTTTATATTAATAGCGTTCATATTTGATTAAGGAAGCGTTATAAATCCTAAATGCTCCGATTTTTGTAGCTGGAGTTTTCCTTGTCCCTTAGTAGAGGTCTGTCTGTTTCATTTCTTTTATTAAAACCACCCGTCTAAATTGTTTAGAAAAACACATATGCCACTTTTTTTTATTTTTTTTGACCCTATAGCCTTTTCTTTTCGTCATAATAAATACAAACCAGTATTTCTATGTCCATTTTTAAACAAATATTATTGCTCTCAAAGAAAATAGCAGCGTCCTTATTAAAGGATGAATCCCCTAAAGTTCTGGAAGATTCAGAATTATTCAATGAGCAAGACAAAGATTATATTTTAAAGAACCTTACGGACGATAAATTAATTAAGGAACGTTTGGATTTAATAAATCAAATCGATGAGGAAGAAGGTTGGCAAAATATTAAGAGCAGAATAGATTCTCCTGTTAGAAAGTGGTTTGTTTGGAGGTATGCGGCAGCAGCAATTGTAGTTGGAATTTTAGCCACAACCTATTTCTTTAAGGACAGTTTGTTTAGCACAACCCTAACGAATGATACTACCCCAGTTATAACTAACAGCATAGAGCCAGGAACAGACAAAGCTACTTTAACTATAGGAGATGGCTCTCAAATAACATTAGAGGACGGAAAAGGGCTTCAATTGCAAAATGCAGTTAGTAACGGAAAAGAGATTGTTTACGAAGCGGTAAATAATTCAAAAAAGAACATCATTTATAACACCTTAACGATCCCAAGAGGAGGGCAATTTCAAATAACATTATCCGATGGTACCAAAGTGTGGTTAAATTCGGAATCACAATTAAAGTACCCCGTGAGTTTTATTGAAGGTGAAAACCGAGTGGTAGAATTGGTGTATGGAGAAGCCTATTTTGATGTGTCTCCTAGTACCGAACATAAAGGAGCCCGTTTTAAGGTATTCAATAAGTCGCAGGAAGTAGAGGTCTTAGGTACAGAGTTTAATATCAAGGCCTATGAGGATGAAGATGAAATTTACACAACACTAGCAGAAGGAAAAGTAAGTGTAAGTAATGATGACTCTAAGTTAGGTTTAGTGCCAGGCCAGCAATCAATATTTAATCTTAAGGATAAAAATATAACCGTTAATACCGTCGATGTACTAAGTGTTACCTCATGGAGAAAAGGACTCTTTAGTTTTAAAGGCATGACCTTAAATAAGATAATGAGGGTAATATCCAGATGGTACGATGTTGAAATAGAGTTTACCGATACAGAATTGGAAAATGTGAAATTTAATGGTGTATTGAGCAAAAATGATAAGATCGAAGAAATTCTTGACGCAATTAAGAACACTAACTTTATAACCGCCTATGAAATAAAAAACAAAAAAATTACAATTAAGTAACAAAAAGGGGAACAAAGATCTATACCTGGAAAGTAAAACGCTTTATCCCCTTTAACCATTAATTAATTAAAATGATGTTTAATCAACTAACACCACAAATTTATGGAAATTAAATCAACTAATCGCTTTTTCCTTTTAAGGAAAAAGATGCTACACATTATTATGAGAACCTTTATACTCTTGTTCTGTTCAACAGTTTTTAGTTTTACCGCGAGTGATGTCTTTTCTCAAAGTACAAAAGTTGTTATCGAAGAAGATAAGGTCATTACCATCGATGAGGTTTTTGACATATTAAGAACGCAAACAGAGTTTACATTTATTTATCAAGAAGACCTCTTTAAAGATGCACCAAAGATAAAAGTTAAAAAAGGGATTATTAAGGCCAACAAACTGTTAAAGGAAAGCCTTTCTAAGTCTAATTTTAACTTTAACATCACTAAAAACAATAAGATTATTGTTATAAAGGCTCCAAAGGAAATAGATGAAGTACAGCAAGTTCAAGTTAGTGGTACTATTCAAGATTCCAATGGACAACCCTTACCAGGCGTAACTATTTTAGAAAAAGGAACAACCAATGGAACCCAAACCGATTTCGATGGAAAGTTCTCTATAGAGGTTGCTTCAAGTGATGCTGTATTAGTAATTTCTTATGTCGGTTTTGCAACCCAGGAGATACCTGTAGCTAATCAAACAAACATCAACATCCAATTGGCTGAAGATGTAAGTGCACTTCAAGAAGTTGTTTTGGTAGGTTACGGTAAACAAAAAATAACAAGTGTGACTTCTGCCGTAACATCTGTAGATATTGAAGAGTTGGGAAATGTTACAACCTCCAATATTGCAGCAGCATTACAAGGCCGTACACCAGGTTTATATATACGCGATGCAGGTTATAATCAGGGGCTGTCGCTTCAGGTAAGGGGGGCTACAACCATAGGTAATAATTCTCCGTTATTTATCGTAGACGGGGTTCCTCAGGATTTACTTTCTGTCGATCCTAACGATATAGCGGCCATTTCTGTGTTAAAAGATGGAGCAGCGTCTGCTATTTACGGGTCTAGGGCTGCAGCTGGTGTTGTTATAGTAGAGACCAAATCAGGGAAAAATAAAAAACCTACATTTAATTTTGAAAGCTTTGTAAGCTTTAGTGACTTAACAACTACTCAGAAATCAGCTAATTCAATACAATCGGCCAATATTATGAATGAGGCTTCTGTGAATTCTGGAGGCCAACCCTTATTCACTGCTGAAGATATTGCTAAGTTTGAATCAGGAAACGATCCTGCCTATCCAGATACCGACTGGAAAAAGGAATTCTTAAAGACTGAAATCACACAGCGATATTTTTTAAGTGCTACAGGAGGTAGTGAAAAATCATCATATTATTTTTCTTTAGGTTATAGAAATGCAGATGGTATTGTTAAGTCGGGTATTGATAGAAAGCAATACAGTTTAAGATCCAATTTAAAGACTAAGTTACGGGATAACATCGATTTGGATGTTAATTTGAGCTATGTGTTATCCAACAATACAGCACCTAATGTAAATGCGGGTCTTGATAATATTTATCAGCATATGAACTCAACCGCACCATTTTTGCCAGTACGAAACGCCGATGGTGAGTTTGAGTTTTTTAACCAGGCGGGAGCTTATGGAAGAGGTTTTTGGAACGTGATGTGGGAGTTGGAAGCTGGTACATCTAATACGAAAAGTAAAACCTTTACTGCTAATACCAATCTAACTTGGGAGATCATAGATGATCTTAAATTAATTGGACGCTATTCTTTAATATCTAATACAGGTAAAACGGTGTCAAGTATTTATAAACGTTCTACCACAGGTGGACCACCATGGTTTTCTGATGTAAATAGTATGGGGCAAACATGGCGTGATAATAACCAATACAATGCCCAAACATTTTTAAGTTACGATAAGTCTATCGATAAACACAATATTGGTGTTTTGGCAGGATGGGATTTACAATTTAATGAAGATTCCTTTATAAGTGCAGGACGAAGAAATTTTCAGTTTGATAATTTATTGACTGAATTTGATGCGCCTAACTCAGGGGATACAGACGATATTACTGGTTTGAGTAGTAATACTGTAGAAAACGCATTGCAATCAGCCGTTGGTAGGATTAATTATAATTACGACGAAAAGTACTTTATTGAGTTAACAGGACGTTATGACGGATCATCAATATTTGCACCTGAAAACAGGTACGGGTTTTTCCCTTCAGCTTCATTAGGTTGGGCTATCGACAAAGAGGACTTTTTTAACTCAAACGTTATTGACCGTCTTAAGTTTAGGGCGTCTTATGGTACAACAGGTAATAATAGGGTGTCTGGTAGTTACTTTTCGAATATAGATTTTAATACCTATATTTTTGGCATGGGCGATATTGTAGTGCCCACAGCCGCTGAAGGAGGCGTGCCATTTAGGGATTTAAAATGGGAAACCACTAATACAACCAACTTTGGTCTGGACTTTTCATTAAATCATGGATTCTTGTCTGGGTCTTTAGATTATTATATTAAAGAAACAAAAGATATCCTTTTGGGTAGTCCTGTTCCTGGTACCGTTGGTACATTTAGAGGAGGGCCAGCCATCAATGCTGGTAATGTTCAAAATAAAGGATTCGAATTAATATTAAATCATAGTAATACATTATCCAATGGTCTTAGCTATGGTATCTCTATTAATGGTACTTATAACACGAATGAAATTACAGAACTAACAGATGCCTTTTCAGAATTCAGCACCTCTTATCGTGTAGGCGATGCTTTGGGTACCGTTTATGGGTATGTGGCTGATGGTATTTTGTCTTCACAAGCAGAGGTAGACGCCTATAAAGCTGAAATTACGTCTGGTATAAGTCCTAATACCACTATGGGAGATATCCGTTATGTAGATCAAAATGGAGATGGTAAATTGGATTTTGAAGACAATGTTGCGATTGCAGAAACGTTACCAAAAATAACTTATGGTATTAACTTAAATGCAGAATGGAAGCGTTTCGACTTACAACTGTTTTTCCAAGGTACAGGGAAATCTAAAGAACACAGAGCTAATGATTTATTTGGAAATTCAGGATGGATTCCAGAAGAAGCCAACGATGCTTGGAGTGCAGATAATACTAATGGAACTTATCCAAGATTGTTGCTATTTGCACAGCAAACCTATTTTCAAAATTTTTATACTACATCGAGTTATTGGACTTTTAAATCGAATTACTTCAGATTAAAGAACCTCCAATTAGGGTACACACTACCAATTAATGACAACAAGTACATTGATAAGGCAAGATTGTATTTTACAGGTACTAATTTGTTGACCATTTCTGATTTCAGACCAGGGTTTGACCCTGAGACTGGAGGTAACGGTTTGGTGATTCCTCCGTTAAAGACTTTCGCATTGGGTGTAAACATTAATTTCTAAAAAGATAATTATTATGAAAAGATATATAAAAACAATGTACTTAGTAATTTTTGCTTTTAGCATGTTTCTAAGTTGTTCAGAAGAGGATGTTACTAAGCTTCCCGTGACAGCATTATCAGAAGATGCGTTTTGGACCAGTGAGGAAGAAGTTAGTCAAGCGGCTAATGCCCTTTATTTTTCTTTAAATAATGTAGGACAGATAGAATGGGATGCGTTAACCGAGATTGTATTTAGCCAAAGTGGTCCATCTATCGAAATCTCTACAGGAGGGATCAATCCAGGCTCTTCTCTTGTAAATAGCTTATGGACAGGTCAGTATGAGACCATAAGAGATGCCAATTGGTTTTTGGATAATGTAGATAAAGCAGGCTTGTCAGAATCAACATTGGCAAAGTATAAAGGACAGGTGCGCTTTTTTAGGGCTTGGGCACACTATAAATTGTTATACCAATTTGGAAATGTGCCACTAGTAGATCGCGTGTTAGGCGTTGATGAAGGGCAAGTAGAACCAAGCTCTAGAGCTACTGTATTGGATTTTGTGTTGTCTGAATTAGATCAAACCATAACAGAGTTATCTTCGTCTGGTTACACGCCAGAGTATGGTAGAATTACCAAATGGGCAGCTATGGCATTGAAATCGAGGATCCTTTTATATGAAGGCACTTTGGCAACCGATAGCAGTATGCTTACAGAAAGTGCTAATCTGGCTAATCAAATTATGGGAGGTGGTTTTAGCCTTCATGATAATTATACAGAACTGTTTAGACCAGAAGGAGAAGGTAACTCTGAGATTATTCTGGCAAGAGTAAATGCAGATCTTCCGGGAAGATATCATTCTTTAGGACAATGGTTGGGACCAATTAGTTTTCATGCATCATGGTCTATTTTCACACCAACCAGAGCACTTGTGGACAGATATCCAGATATTAATGGTGAAGATATTTCAACAAGTTTAATCTATGATGAGGATAATCCGTTTGATAATAGAGACCCAAGGCTAAATCAATCCATATTTGATTGGGAAGAAGATGTAGATTATGAAGGTGCTATGTTTGTTAACAACGGAACTTGGTTTAATTTCAGAAAATGGATCAATCCAGACGAAACCCAAGAACAACAAAGTCATAACGATTGGATTGTATTTAGGTTAGGAGAAGTCATGCTTAATTACGTAGAAGCTATGAACGAGGTCAATGGCCCATCTCAAGAGTTATTGGATATGATTAACGATCTAAGAACAAGAGGAGGACTAGGCGCAGCGTCTGATGGTTCTGATATTATTGTGCCTCCAATTGCCTTATCTGGTCTTACAAAAGAAAGCTTTAGAGAGATTATTAAACGTGAAAGAATCATTGAATTAGCTGCTGAAGGGATTCTTTATTACGATTATCACAGATGGAGATTGTTGGAGACAACTATGAATCAACCAGCTGAAGCCGTTGTGTCACTAGAAAATAGAGTATTTACTGCACCTAGAGACTATATCTGGCCAATACCTGATTTTGAGTTGATTAACAATCCAAATTTAACTCAGAATTCTGGATATTAGTAATTATAAGATAAATTGATATATTGAAAAGCCTCCCGTCAAAAAGTTAGTTTTGAGTAGTTTTTTGATCGGTGAGGTTTTTTGTTAATCAAAAAGAATTCCTCGACGCTTTGCGTTGGGGTTTCCACTGACATTGTCATTCCCATGGAAATGGGAATCTAAATACAGAATTTTGGTTTTTGACCTAAAAGGTCAAAATGAAACGAGCGAAACCTGTACTGAGCTTGTCGTAGTATACCTCTATGGCTCTGCCTCGAGGATAGTTCGTTTCAAGAAATTCTTTATTTATTGGTGAAAATAGAACCATAGAATACATATAATACTTAAGCTATTACCTGTAGCTTACAGCAAAATAAATACCATAACATGTAATAAAATGGGTGGCTTATAATGCCAATATTTTATTATTTTGAATAAAAATATAACGGTTTCAGTTGAAAGATAATATGAAATATATAAATACATTTAATTACCCAATTTATATAAAGGTTATAGTCATTGTTTTTTTGTCTTCATGTACGCCGCAACAGCGTACTTCCTATCAAGTAGAAAGCGCTTATGATGTTTTACAAAGAACTTTAGGACAGGAGCAAGCGTCCAAGTTTGTTTTAAAATTTGAAGAAAGCGATGCATTGGATACCTATGCAATATCTGTAAAGGACAATAAAGCTATAATAACAGGAAACTCTGCAATAGCACTCACAAGGGGAGCTTACGATTATTTAAGAAATGCCACGCATTCAATTATTAGCTGGTCGGGTAATCGTATTAATATACCTTCACAACTTCCCCAGTACGAAAAAAGAGTAAGTACACCTTTTAAGTACCGTTACTACTTGAACACGGTAACCCATGGTTACACCACGCCATATTGGGATTGGAGCCGTTGGGAGAAAGAAATTGATTGGATGGCCATGCATGGCATGAACATGCCTTTAATAGCAGGAGCACACGAAGCTATTTTGTTAAGAACATTTAAAAAAATGGGATTAACAGATAAAGAAGCATTGGACTATTTTTCTGGTCCAGCACATTTTCCTTGGAATAGAATGGGTAACATAGGCAGTTGGGACGGTCCGCCACCAGCAAGCTTTTTCGATAAGCAAATAGAATTGGCCCATAAAATGCAAAATAGGATGAAGGAATTGGGTATGCACCCTATAATTCATGCCTTTGCAGGTTTTGTGCCCAAGGCTATAGAACGTTTGTACCCCAACGAAGAATTACGAGAATTAGGCTGGGGTGGATTTAATGAAAAAGTACAGATATTATCACCCAAAAGCGACCTGTTTACTAAAATAGGAAAACTATATATAGAAGAATGGGAAAAAGAGTTTGGTAAAGGAGAATTTTATTTGGCCGATAGTTTTAATGAAATGGACGTGCCTTTATCCGATGATCCCGAAGTGGCAAAACAAGAATTGGCAGATTACGGAGACATTGTCTACAAGCCCATAGCCGAAGCAAACCCAGATGCCGTTTGGGTGATGCAAGGTTGGACATTTCCCTACCATAGGGATAAAGACGGAAAGTTATTTTGGACTCCAGAACGCTTACAAGCCATGATGTCCAAAATCCCGGACGATAAATTGTTAATCCTTGATATGGCGAATGAATACAATGCCCTATTCTGGAAAATAGACTATTCGTGGGAAATGTACAAAGGCTTTTTTGGCAAACAGTGGATTTATTCCTTCATTCCAAATATGGGAGGTAAAGTGCCCATAAATGGTGTGTTGGATTTTTATGCAACGGCACCAAAAGAGGCTTTGGCGTATAAAGACAAAGGTAATTTGGTTGGATTCGGTTTCGCGCCCGAAGGCATAGAAAATAATGAAATTATTTATGAGCTCTTATCCGATTGGGGCTGGAGAGATACGCCAATAAACTTAGATACGTGGATAGAGGACTATTGTTTGGCACGATATGGAGGCTATCCTGATGAAATAAAGGAAGCCTATAACTTATTGAGAAAATCTGCTTTGGGAACATTTACGGACCACCCGAGATTTAAGTACCAATTTAGACCCGGTTCGGGGTACCCATCCGTACATAAATCCGAAGACTTTGAAAAAGCGGTTAAATTATTCTTATCTGCCAACGAATCAATAATGCAAAGTGATTTATATACCTTTGATGCCATAGAACTCGGAGCACAGTATATTGGATTAGAAATAGATAGCCTGCTTACCAAAGCCGAAAAGGAAGAAGATAAAAGCATCAAGTATAAAACCTATCAGAAGGCTATTGATCTTATGCTGGAAGTGGATAAACTGTTAGCGTCGCACCCCAATCATAAATTGGAAAATTGGGTTGCATTAGCAAGAGGCTTCGGAGACACCGAAGCAGATAAAAATTATTACGAAAGTAACGCCAAACGATTAAACACAACCTGGGGTGGAGGTGTAAACGAATATGCAGCACGCACCTGGAGTGGCTTAATAGGAACCTATTATGCTCAGCGGTGGCAATTATGGTTAGATGCTCAAAAAGAGAACAAAACATTTAAAATACTTGAATGGGAAGAGAATTGGATTAAATCAAGCTATAACAACTTGGTAATACCATTCGGTAATCCTGTCAATGCACTTGAAGAAATTATTGAAAAGCGTTAATAGTATAAAGCGTTTAAGTTAATTTATGTTATTTTTGAAGATAAAATTATCAGTGGTAATTGGATTTTAGTTGGCGTTTGATGGATGGACATTAAATATGAAGGAAGTTAGAAACTCATTTTAGTTAATAATCTTACGATTATAAGGTCAATCGTTTGAACAATAAAATATGAATACAATGAGAATATTAGGCTTAGTTGGATTTTTAATTGTTATCACTTTTTCAATAAAGTGTAAGAATCATGAAAAAGATGTTTTACATCGTAATGATAAGTATGTCTCTATAGAAGGAAGGCAGTTTATTGACTCTTTGGGAAGAACTTTGACATTGCATGGTATAAGCGTGATAAATAAAGACCCAAAAACAAATTACCTTGGGCATATTTCTCCAGAAGAGTTTAAGATGTTTAAGGAATGGGGCTTTAATGTTATTAGATTGGGTATTATATGGGATGGCTTAGAACCAGAACCAGGAGTCTATAACCAAGAGTATCTTAAGGGGATTGATGACATGATACAATGGGCAACCGATAGCGGTCTGTATGTTTTTCTGGACATGCACCAAGATTTGTATAGTGTTGATTTTAGTGATGGTGCACCTTCATGGGCTACAATAACCAATAATGAGCCACATCTTACGGGCGGTGTTTGGAGTGAGGCCTATTTAATTAGCCCTGCTGTACAAACAGCGTTCGATAATTTTTGGGCCAATGCTCCAGCTCCAGATGGCGTAGGCATTCAGGACCATTATTTAAACCTTTGGAAGTTTTTGGCAGAACGCTATAAGGATAACAGAAAAGTAATTGGTTTCGATGTTATGAACGAACCTTTTATGGGGTCTGATGCTAATAAAGTGATGCCTTTATTAATAGAATCCTATGCAAAAATATTAGCAGAAGAATTGGGAGAAGCACCTTCTTCGCTAGAGGAAGTGATGCATTTGTGGAATAATGATAAAATGAAGGTTCTAGAGTCCTTATCCGACAAAGAAACCTATAAAAAATGGTTGGATGTTATCTATGAGGTCAATGCCAATTTTGAAAGCAGAACGCTAACAGCATTTTACCAAAGAGCAAGGGACGAAATTCGCAAAGTCAATAAAAACCATATTATTTTCACGGAGCACAGCTATTTTACCAATATGGGCTTGGTTGGAGCACTAGGAGAAATTGTCGATGAGCAGGGGAAAAAAGACCCATTGGTGGCTTATGCGGCACATGGGTACGATCTAGTGGTCGATACCGATGCACTTACGTTGGGCAGCAACGATCGTGTAGAACTCATTTTTGAACGCATTGCCCAAACAGGGCAACGATTAGACGTCCCTGTATTAATTGGTGAATGGGGAGCCTTGCACGGTCAATCACCCGAACTGATTCCAACGGCCAACTTTTTACTAAACCAATTCAGTAAGCACGGTTTTAGTGATGCATTTTGGGCTTATGGCAAATTTTTATTAGACGCCTCTTTTCTAGATGTATTAAAGAAACCATACCCAGTAGAAACGTCAGGTAGTTTGGAAAGTTACAGCTTTGATTATGATACAGGAGTATTCAGTTGTACTTGGCAAGAAAGAGAAACTATAACCGCCTCTACCCGCATTTATGTGTCAGATTTAAGTAAGCTAAATAAAGATGCCATGCAATTGAATCCCAATTCGAAAGGAGTGTCCATTGAAAAACTAGAACATTCAAAAGCAGGGCATTTGGTTATTCCGCCAAGTGGAAAAGATGCGAAACGCAAGCTGTCATTTTTATTAACTAAAAAATAATATAGTAGTGTCCATACAAAATAAATAATAATGCACTTAAAGAATGTTTTTTATTGTTTTATGTTTTCTGTTTTTGGAGCTTTTAGCCAAGAACAGATTAGTGTTATGAGCTACAATGTTGGCTACGATGAAGCATTGTATAATTCGGGCGAACCAAAAGAAAATTATTGGGTAAATCGTAGGGTACATCAAGTAGCCCTTATTAATTTTCATCAACCAGATATTATTGGCTTACAAGAACCTCATTTACATCAGCTAAAGTATTTGCATGAAAATGTTAATGGTTATAATTGGGTTGGTAATGGGCGTGAAGACGGAATGGAAGCAGGGGAGTACAATCCTATTTTTTACAAAGCAAACAGATTTAAATTGTTACAGTCAGGGATATTTTGGCTTTCTGAAACTCCCAATAGGGTAAGTAAATCTTGGGATGCAGGATATACACGCATATGTACATGGGCATTGTTTGAAAATAAAGAAACACAAAAGCAGTTTTATGTGTTCAATACACATTTTGACAGTAAAGGAAAGGAAGCTAGAATTAAGAGTGCAACCATAATTAATGAAAAGGTAAACGAATTAGATGGAAATATTCCAGTGTTTGTATTGGGAGATTTTAATTTTTCGCCAGAAAGTAAAGCATATAATGAGATGGTTACATACGGACTTAATGATTCTAAAACAATTGTCCAGTCAGATCCATACGGACCTGATGGAACCTATAACGGATTTCAATTCGATAGAATTTCAAAATATAGAATCGACTATGTTTTTGTAAATAGCATAGTTGATGTTTTAAAATATGGAGTACTTACCGATAGCTATGAAATGAAATATCCATCCGATCATTTTCCAATATGGATAACTGCCAAAATTAGAGTGAAATAAATTAACGATTAAAAATGAACATAACGAAAAACACATTAAAAATTATTACAGCCCTATTCCTTTTCTTTTTTACAGTTGGCTTAGTGGCACAATCTGAAGTAAATTACAGTATAGCCGACACTCCTTGGGAAGCAGGCTTTGGCAACCATAGAGCTGTTGTTGAGGTTCCCGAAAAAGCTGAAGCTATCAAGCTTGATTTTAATTGGAGACGCCACGATAAAAACCCCGAAGACCGAAGGCTTTTAATAATTAATGCCAAAACGGGAGATACCATACCCAATGTACATCGATTAACTATAAATAATGAAACCTGTAAGTTGGTATTTGGCCCCGTTGAAAAAGGCACCTATTATTTTTACTATTTACCCTTTAAGCCAGATAATGATTGGGGATATTATCGGTACGATTACCTTAAGAAGGAAAACAGTCCTAGTGAGCAATGGATAGTTGAGAACAAATTGGAACAGCTTAAAAAAACAAAAAAATTACCAAAAGCGATTTGTAAAGAAATCCAGGCCAGAACAGACTTCGATTCTTATTATCCAATGGAGGTTACCGCTACTAAACAGGAGCAACATCAATTAGAGAACAGTACTTCGTCAAACTATATCGCTATTGCAGAAGATAGAAAGTACCCCATTAAAATGCGAGAGCATTTGCCCTTAAAATGGATTAAAGATGGTAAAACACATCAATTTGAAGGAACGGCTCAGAAACATGAATATTATGCGTTTCAATTAGGGATTTATGCATTCAAAACGAACCTTGAAAATGTATCTCTGGAATTTCAAGACTTAAAATACCTAAATAATAATACAATTCCAGCAAGTGCCTTTACCTGCTTCAATACACATGGAGTAGATCCCTATGGAACTCCCTTTACAAAACAGGTTGACATTAATAAAGGGAAAGTACAACCGTTGTGGGTAGGTGTGGACATACCTAAAAGTGCCCAATCAGGAACATACAAAGGGCATGTTACGATTAAGGTCGATAATCAACCCGATAAAACGATTGAAATTATTTTACATGTTTCAGAAGAAACCATTGCCGATAGAGGTGATAATGAACCTTGGAGGCATTCCCGTTTACGTTGGTTGAATTCGACCATAGGCCTAGATAGTGAACCAACAAAACCCTACGCGCCAATTACATTAATCGAGGAAAATAAGCTTGACCTATATGGTAAGCAGGTTACATTAAATGAATATGGACTGCCTTCAGCTATCAATGTTTGGGGAACGGAAATTTTAAAAAAACCAATACGATATAGTATAGAAGGGGAAACAGTAGAGGCGACAAACAAGAAATCGACGAACTTGGATAAAGGTGTTGTTGAAAAGACAGTTTCAGCGTACTCCAAGAATTTTGATATACAAACCACTAATACCAGCGAGTTTGATGGCCATTTAAGTTATAAGATAAAACTTGTAGCAAAACAAGATGGCCAACTGGACAATTTTAAATTAGAAATACCCTTTCAATCCAACATAGCAGAATATATGATGGGTATGGGCTTACCAGGAACAAAGGTTCCGGAAAAACATAAAGCAAAATGGAAAGGGCCTCACGATAGTTTCTGGGTAGGTAACACTTATGGCGGATTGCATGTAGAGTTGAGGGGAGGTGACTATCACGGCCCATTACTCAATCTTTATAAGCCCGAACCGCCCAAAAGTTGGCATAATGGAGGTAAAGGCGGTTTTTCAATAGAGAAAGGTACTAATGAAACAACAGCAACAATATACACTGGGCAACGAAAGTTCCGAAAAGGAGAAACATTGGTTTTTGAGCTAGCATTTTTGATTACTCCTGTAAAACAGATAGATACTAAATCACAATTTGTAAATAGATACTATCATAACGGATTAGATCCCATGCCAAAAGATGATGAAATTACCGATGGCGTTAAGATTGTAAACCTACACCATGCTAGTAAATATAACCCCTATATTAACTATCCTTTTATTGCGACCAAAGAAATGAAAAGTTTTGTTGACCAATTGCATGACAAGGATCTAAAAGTTAAAATTTACTATACCATTAGGGAGCTTTCTAATTATACTACCGAAATATGGGCGTTACGCAGTTTGGGAAATGAAATTTTAGGAACAGGCAAAGGCGGAGGATACCCTTGGTTACGAGAGCACTTAGTAGCCGATTACCGTCCGCAGTGGTATTCGCCACTTGAAAATGGCATCGATGCTTCCATTGTTAATGCACCTGGAGATTCTCGCTGGTACAACTATTATTTAGAAGGATTAGCATGGTTGGTTAAAAAAATTGAAATAGATGGCTTATATTTAGACGATGTATCTTACGACAGACGCATTTTAAAACGGATGCGAAAGATTTTAGACAGAATAAAGCCAGGATGCATGATGGATTTACATTCCAATACAGGGTTTTCAAAGGGACCAGCGACGCAATATACCGAGTTTTTTCCGTATTTGGATAAGCTTTGGTTTGGAGAATCTTTCAAATACGACGAGATGCCTCCCGAGAACTGGTTGGTTGAAGTTTCAGGAATCCCGTTCGGGCATATGGGCGATATGCTACATGCAGGGGGAAATCCTTGGCGTGGTATGGTGTATGGTATGACTGTGCGTTATCCCTGGTTTACCGAAGGAGTAAGTTGCGATCCAAGACAAATTTGGAAAGTTTGGGATAGTTTTGGTATTGAAGATGCAAGGATGATAGGCTATTGGGACAAACGACCAGTAATAAATACCAACAATCCAGACGTGAAGGCTACTGCCTATATTAAGGAAGGCAAACTTTTGGTTGCCGTTGCTAGTTGGGCAAAAGAACCAGTGAGTGTAAAATTAAATATTGATTGGGATGCTGTTGGATTAAATAAATCCCAAGTTAAAATGATTGCCCCTAAAATTGAAAAATTTCAACCAAACAAACACTTTTTTATAGACGAAGCAATAAAAATCGACCCAACTAAAGGGTGGTTATTGGTTATAGAATAATATATCATGGTAAAAACAATTAAGCGCATTACATTTCTAATATTATTGTTTGCAATTCAAGATATGCTGGCACAAAAGGCTCGAATTACAGAAGAGAAAATGACTATGAAAACCTATATGTTTTCAGAGCCTAGCCCCATTCCCCAAATAGGGAGGCTATATCCTTATTTTAGGTTTGATGGTTATACCGATAAAGCAGAAGATAAACAATGGAATATGGTGGTGATGGAGAACGACCATATAAAAGTGTTTGTTTGTCCCGATATTGGAGGTAAGATATGGGGCGCAATAGAAAAATCGACAGGCAAGGAATTCATGTACTACAACCATGTGGTTAAATTTAGGGATGTAGCTATGCGTGGTGCTTGGACTTCCGGTGGTTTGGAATACAATTTTGGTGATATTGGACATATTCCAACCTGTGCGACTCCCGTTGATTATCGAATTAAGGAAAATGACGACGGAAGTGTATCCTGTATAGTTGGGGCATTGGACCTGCCATCACGGACCAATTGGAATGTAGAGATACGATTACCTAAAGACAAAGCTTATTTTGAAACCAAAGCATCATGGTTCAATAATTCAGACCTTCCAGTAACCTATTACCATTGGATGAATGCGGCTGCAAAATCAAAAGGGAATTTAGAATTTTTATATCCTGGGAACAAACGTATTGGGCATGGTGGCGAATTAGGAGCGTGGCCCATAGAAGATGGTAGGGAAATTAATTTTTATGAAAAGAATAATTTCGGGATCTATAAATCGTACCACGTTATCAATACATATTCCGATTATTTTGGCGGGTATTATCACGATGATGATTTTGGTTTTGGACACTATAGCCTATACGATGACAAGCCCGGAAAAAAGATATGGATATGGGGGCTTTCAGACCAAGGAATGATATGGGAAGATCTCTTAACAGATTCCGATGGACAATATATCGAATACCAATCAGGGAAGTTGTTCAATCAAGCAGCAGCAAGTAGTACATATACACCATTTAAGCATCGTGAATTTGCACCGAACGATTCCGACCTTATGAAAGAATATTGGTTTCCTTTAAAAGAAACCAAGGGTATGGTGGCAGCTTCACCCTATGGCGTTTTGAATATCCAACCTAATGAGGACAAACTAACCTTGTTTATAAGTGCACTACAGAATATAGAAGATGATTTGCTTGTAAAAGTAAATGGCAATACACTTCTTAATAAAAAAGTAAAACTCAGTATCCTTCAATTACATACCGAAACAATTCAAGTAGCACCGTCTGATGATTTTGAAGTACAGCTAGGACAAAATAAATTGTACTATAGTTCGGGAGCTTCCAATGTAGATAGACCAGTTGAGCCCAATAAGGATTTCAATTGGAATACAGCCTATGGGTTATATGTTGAAGGACTAGAACTCGAAAAACAACGACGCTATCCCGAAGCCTTGGTAAGTTATTTGGAAAGCAACAAAAAAGAACCTGGGTTTTTGCCAACCTTAAATAGATTAGCTCTAAGTTATTATCGCATCATGCAATACGATATAGCCCTAGAATATACAAAACAGGCTATGGCGATTGATACTTATGATGGTTTGGCAAATTATAATTATGGCATAATCAATACGGCATTAGGGAATACCAATGAGGCCAAAAGTGGATTCGCCATAGCAAGCCATGATATAGCATACAGATCAGCATCATACGTAGCATTGGCTAAGTTGTTTTTAGTTGAAAATCAATTTGGTAAAGCAAAAACTTATTTGGATAAGGCCTTAAGTTATAACGCATTCAACATAACTGCCCACGAATTACAAGCCCTTATCCATAGAAAGGAAGACCAACCAAAATTGGCTCTGGAAAAACTTAAAGCCATCACAAATTTGGATGCCACCAATGTATTCGTTAATTCCGAGCAAGTGTTCTTGAACGCAATAAATGATACCGAATTCAATAAGCAAATTACTAATGAGCTACCGTACGAAACCTATTTGGAATTGGCTTTAAAGTATAAAAGTTTTGGATGTTCAGAAGAAGCTTTAAAAATATTGAAGTTAGCCCCAGAACAGCCTATGGTACTTTTATGGTCGGCTTTTTTAGATAAAGGAAATGGAACAGACTATTTAAACAAAGCACTAAACCAATCGGTAGATTTGGTGTTTCCACATCGCATAGAGAGTGTGGATATGTTACAGCACCTCATAAGCGAAAATGACCATTGGAAACTAAACTATTATTTAGGACTTATCTATTGGAACAAAGGACTAATTGCCGAAGCAAAAAAAGCATTTGAAGCTTGCGGAAACCTGCCCGATGCGCCTGTGTTCTACCTTTCAAAGGCAAAACTTTTTACAGACCAAAACCAGCTTGTTGGTGACCTGCTCGAAAAGGCGTACCGTTTAGAGCCGTCTAATTGGAGAGTAAATATGGCCTTAATAGAACACTATCTGGAAAAAAATGAATTGGAGGCCGCTTTAAAAAAAGCAAAAAAGTTTTTAAAGCTATACCCTGAAAAGTCTCAATTTGGAATGCATTATGCCAAAGCACTCATAGGCTTAAAGAAGTACGATGCATGTATAGACTTTTTAAAGACCTTTAATGTATTGCCATATGAAGGGGCCACCATTGGGAGAACCATTTATCACGAATCATGCGTAAGAGCCGCTTACGAAGCCCTAAGGAAAAACAATTACAAGAAAGCAATAGATTATGCCAAACAAGCCAAACTGTGGCCCAAAAACTTGGGAGTTGGAAAGCATTACGATGTCGATGAACGGCTGGATAATTTCATTGTAGCTTTTAGTTTGGAGCAGATGGATAAACATTCCGAAGCACTAAAGGCATATGCTACAATTGCAGAGCACAATACCCCAAAGTATTTAAATGAAAGTACCAAACTCTATTTACAGCTCGTAGCATTGGAAAAAGCAGGAAACACTAAGGAAGCAGATCAGCTTTTACATGAAGTTTTGCAGCATGATAAAACCAATACCTATTTAAAATGGGTTGAAGCTAAGTATAAGAATAACAATCCAGATAAAATTCAACAGGAAATAATGGCAGCTGGGACAGAGGTACAGGTGTACGATACAAAATTCGTGGATACAGAATTTGAACTGTTAATAGATCTTTTAAGCATAATTGAAAAGTAACCGCAACAAACATGTTGTTTGCGGTTTTATTGCTTATAATAAGAAATTGATATTGATGCTTTTCTCTAGAAAATAACGATTTAAAGCCATGATATATGCTATCAGCAACAATTGTGTGGCTTATATAAATTAAGCTTTATAATGCTATCTCTGCATATATCGGGCAATGATCTGATAAAAAAATGTCGTTTAAGGTCTCAGCAAGGACAGCATATCGTTTTACCTTTTTAACATGTCGTATAAAAATGTAATCAATTAGTTTTCGTACTTCAAATGGTCGGTTATCAAAACCACAAGTAGACCAATTAGGCCCATAGGTGTAAATGGCTACTTTTTTCGAATGGAGTAAAGTATACTTCCCATTAGGAGCGGTTAAGGTTTTTATGCCTTCCGATTCTGGAATGAGATTAAAATCACCTGTTAGTATAAATGGTAAATCTCCAGCCAATGCAATCGATTTTTGTTTCAATAGTTTTGCACTTTCTTTTCGGGCTTCTTTCCCTTTATGATCAAAATGTGTGTTCATAAAAAAGAATGTTTTTCCGGTTATTTTATCTTTAAGTAATACCCAAGTAGCAATTCTCTCGAGGGCAGCATCCCAGCCTTTACTTACTTTGTTTGGAGTTTCGCTTAACCAAAATGTATTGCTTTGTAGTGCTTCAAACCGGTCTTTTCGATAAAAAATAGGAGAAAACTCGCCTTTATCTTTACCATCTTCCCGTCCTACACCAACAGTATTATATTGATCTAGGTTCTTTTTTAAATAATCCAGTTGCGTTACCAGTACTTCTTGCATACCAATGATGTCCAGATCGTAAAAATGAATCATCCGTACAATGTTTTCTTTTCTATGGTGCCAATTTTGTTTACCATCATCTGGATTGTCATATCGGATATTGAATGACATGGTTTTTAATGCTGGGGCAGAACCTGAAGATGTTCTTAATGAAACAGCAGAACAGGTGGATTATAATTACTATATAAATACAGGCATTTGTCCTTTAGCTAGAGATTTAACCCTTTACCTAGATGGTTACTTTAAAGAAAGCTCCCAAATAGGAAATGTTACGGATCAAGGAAGAATTTATAATGGGTTATATATTTCTTCTCCACTTTTTGAAGAATTCGGAGGAACCTTTCCAGCTGCTGAAAGTTCAGTCTCCACTTCCGGTACAGTCTCAGGGAGCTTTAATGAAATACTTACCTTAAGTATTAATGATGCCAACGGATTACTTACTAATAGTCAGGTTACCGTAAACCTTCCCTCAACTTTTAATTGGCACAACTATGGCAGTGGATTTAATGTATTAGAAGTTAGCACGGTTATAACAACTTATAATGCAACAGAGCAACAGTTCTATTATAGTGCACTGGCCAAAATTGACGTTGCGGGAAGTTATCAGGAGGTGGTCATTACAGGAACTACTATGGCCCGTGTTACATGCAGTATAGACAATCCCAGAAGTGAGGGGCAATACTTGGGAAGTGGCAATAGCTACGATGAGACTGGAGCCTGTAATAAAGAAACTTATTTTAGTAAGGCCATGGTAGTATTGCTTAATAACCTTATTAAAAATAATCAAATTAATAGCTCAGGTATTGATATTACAAACCTAGATACATACGTAAAAGGATATTTACCAGATTTTTTTGGTAACGGTATTACCATATGGAATGCTTTAGGGAGTAACACTTATGAAATAACGGTAGATGGTAGTCAACAGTTTTTAATGCTCTTAGACAGTGCGTTGCCTACAACACATACTATTACAAATCTAGATTTTAATTATTCGCAAAACTTTCAGGGAGATATAGTTGGCCAAACCGTAAAACTAACTTGGTTAAACAATAGTAATCTCAAGGTAAGTTCTCAAGGCAGTGTGGTCAATACCGAAAGCACCATAATTAATTTTTTGTGTTGTGATGATATAAACAATTATTATATACCGCCAGTTTGCGATAGACATATTGGCTTACTTTGGAACTGGCCTAAGTATGGAGATTTTAATGACGGGAACCAAACATCTATTAGATATCAAATGGGGATTGGTATGCGTGATTTTCTTACTCAAATTGTAACAGATGCTAATGAACTGGGGGGGAGTAATATGACATCGGGCTATAACACACAAACCAGTGGAGACGGACTCACAATAAGCACACAGAAATACCCAACAGATCCCATTATTCTGGATAATTACTACGACCAACCCAATCTTTTGTTTAATGGATCAAATAGAATATTAAAACTGGAAGATATTTATCGACCTAATGCACTTTACAAATATTTGGATGATATTGTTAATTCGGAAAACATTACCGTACCTATGGATGTTACGTTCTGTTTTTTGTCTTATGAACGGGATGATAACGTTGAAGCTACGCGACTTAAGATAGGTGACATGTATGCTAATAATAAATCAAAAAAACTATTTTTTATTTTATATGACACAGAAGATATGGATCCAGCAACCGATTCTTTAACGGTTCAAACACCAAATGACATTATTAAATATAGAACTCCTTTAGGATATGTCAAACGACTAATTTCTAGAGAACCAGTCAAGTTTACCAGTGGATCCAGCGTTTACGATTCTGATTATATAAGTTTCAAGCACAGTGATCTATCAAACGAAACGGAGCCCATAAGTGAGGTACTAAAAGACGTCTTGTTAGAGATTCATCAAACAATTTGCCGATCAGGAAGTGCGGTTGTTTCTACAACATTTAAGCCGGCATTGTTGTTAAACAAAATCATTACAGCACCAAATGGTCAAAGTAAGTTTTTTTATGAGCAGGCCTATTTTTCACCTAAGGGTTTTTCTGCGGATTTAAATGAACTCATAGATTTTGAGATCAAAGTCAGCTTGAATAATTTTTTAGGAAGTATTGAAGATTATAATAGTGTAGAGATTATCGCAAATGGACAATCATTTAAATTGTCCAATAACGGTTTAAATTATTTTTTTAATGAAGGTGAACAAGAAGGTTTGAGAAGAGCTCCAATTAATAGATTTGCCTGGGATAGGTACTATCCTGTTGCTTTCGATATTTTTAATTTTTCGTATAATTTTAATGGTGTTCAACGAATATATAATCTAAATGAAGGAAATGGAAGTGCAATCTCTACTGATGAGAATGGAGTTATCCCTCTCAATAATGGCAGTTGGATAATTGACCCCGATTTTGGTACAGGTTTAACATTTAAACCTTTACAAACTACATGGTATGATCCTGTACCTTTTGTATATGAACAAGGTGCAGATTTGAGTTTTAAGGCTCAACTAAAGTTTCAAGGAGGGATACCTTATCCTTACGATGGGGGGTTTGGTTATATTACCCAAATCGATTATGAAGATCCAGATAACCCGGAAAATTTATACCAGTTAATAGCTTATGGTGCGTTTGGAGATAGCAGTACACCTTGCCAAACAGACGAATGCGTCGTCCAACCTATTACACCAGTTAGCTGTACGGATAAGTTTGCAGAATTTACGGCTACCATTAATAGCATCAACGATACCGATCAGGATCTGGATAATATTGATGAAACAGCCTTCTGTGAAAAACAGTTCGCCTATATTACAGACGACTATATTTATTACCTTACACAATTAGGCGTTACAGATCCGGCAACTTCCATACACTATCTAACCATTGCCCAATTTGGTGCGACGGAATTTGGATATGGTTACGATGATCCTAATGATGGTAGCCCTGGCATGCAAGCCATTATCGATGCCTATGTAACCCATGTAAATAATGTAGCAACAACGGACGAAATCCAAACTTGGGCACAATTTACCTCAGATTATTTATATACCTTAACAAATGAAGGAACTACTTGTATAAGCTTACCTGCCCAATTGCCCATAACTACAGAAGGCTATACGATTCCTCTTCCCCAACAGACCCCATGTGAAGAGATGGCAACAAGTATTTATAACAGTTATAGGGACGATGCCTACGAAGCATTTTTAAAGAAAGAACGCGAGGACTTTATTAATGCTTACTTGAAGCATGCGGTTGAGGAGGTTGTGGAAAATTTCGACATGACCTATTTTGATAAAGAATACCAATATACACTATACTACTACGATCAGGCAGGTAACTTATCACAAACCGTACCGCCAGAAGGGGTCAATAGGTTTACCAAGGCAGAACTGGATGCCCAGGTAGGTGGGGTGTCGTTAAATGAAAGAATCGATAAACATCGAACAGATAACGAACCTACCGAAAAGCCTGAGTTGTTACCCGTACACGATTATAAAACGCAGTATGCATACAACTCGTTAAATCAATTGGTATGGCAATTCACTCCTGATGGTGGTGAAACCCGGTTTGCTTACGACGCCTTAGGTCGTATCATTGCCTCTCAAAATGCCAAACAATTGGTTAACAATACCTTTAGCTATACTGTATATGATGCTTTAGGACGCATTACCGAAGCAGGAGAATTAGTACCTAATATCGCTATTGAAATTAATACCACCACAGGTAAATTAATCGAAAGTGGAAATGGAATTCCTATCTCTACTGTTGGGTTTCCTCAAAATATTTCAATTCAGCAAAACGAAGTTACCAGAACAAAATATACAGACTATCTTATAGACCCATCTATAGTCTTTAATACGTTTAATGCCAGTACTTCATCTTCAACCTCTAGGAATTCATCTTCAACCTCTAGGAACAGGGTTACCGAAATCTATTATTTTGATTCAGTGACAACATCGACTGCCGATATTGATTTTAACACCGCTATATACTACAATTATGATATCCATGGTAATGTAAAAGAATTAGTGCACGAAAACAAATTGTTAGCTTATACTTCATCACAATATTCAGACCTTAAACGTATTGAATATGAATATGATCTAATAAGTGGAAATGTTAATAAAGTGTACTATCAAAAGGGAGCCTTAGATCAATTCATACATCAATATGTATATGATGCAGATAATAGGATAACCCAGGTACAGACTTCCTCAGACGGAATTACCTGGGAAACAGATGCTGCTTATAATTACTATGCCCATGGGCCATTGGCCAGAACAGAGTTAGGCGACAAAAAAGTGCAAGGCCAAGATTATGCCTATACCATTCAAGGTTGGTTAAAAGGAGTGAATTCCGATGAATTAAACCCTGCTAACGATTTAGGTAAAGATGGTGATACCGGATCATTGGTAGCCAATGATGCCTATGGTTTTGCTTTAACCTATAATGATGAGGACTATAGCCCAATTGAGGCCGTAGGAACCATATCGGCCTTTGTAAATAGTAATGCCAGCGGGTCAAATAATACCAACAATCTATACAATGGCAATATTAAACAAATGGCTACGGGACTTCTGGATTTAAATGAAGCAGGTTTGGGCACCCAGATGAATCAATACAGCTACGACCAGTTAAACCGAATTAAAACTATGCAGGGCCATAATACAGGTGGCACAAATAATTATAGCAGTGAATATTTTTATGACAGGAACGGGAACTTGAGCACCTTAAAGAGAGCTACATTGAATGGTCAAGGTCAGGTTGTTCAAATGGATGATTTAAGCTATAACTATGGGGAAACAAAAACAAACCCTATTACAGGAGAAGTTTCAATGAATAATCAGTTAAACCATGTTACCGATGCTCTTGGAGATACTGGATTTAACGATTTAGGTACACAGTCACCCGATAACTATCAGTATGACGAAATTGGTCAATTGATTTCCGATACTTCTGAAGGCATAACCAATATCGACTGGCGTGTAGACGGTAAAGTGGCACAAATAAGTAAGAACGACGGCACCACCATAAGTTTTCAATACGACGGATTGGGCAATAGGATTGCCAAAACGGTAATGCCCGAAAATAAAACGACCGTTTACATGCGTGATGCACAGGGCAATGTGATGGCGGTTTACGAAACCAACGAAACAGACTTTATCAATATAAGCGCTAACAAAACAGTAAGGCTTAAAGAACATCATATATACGGTAGTTCTCGTTTGGGAATAGAACAAAAAGATGTCATTATTGCGGACACTCCTCTCGTAAATGTGGCAACACAGACCTTTGATGGCAGCGATGAAGGTTGGAGTGCCATTGGCAATACAAACATGACAGTCCAAAATGGGTATTTAAATATCGATGTGGCCAATGGATCTCCTAATGGGGTAAGTACTACTGTTTACATAGCGGTAGGAGATGTAACCATAGCCACAACCATTAGTAACGCCAAAGGTTTTAAAGACGATGTGATACTAAAAGTTACTGGAGTAACCGATGCTGTAGTATACTACGATGCGCCTGTAAACAAAGCGGGTACTTCCAACACCAATTTTACCTCAACAATTGGACAGGAATATATATTGGAGCTAGCAGCTACCAATACTAAAGGGGAGTTTAATGTTGAGGAGGTAAATATTGATGTTTTAGCGACACCAGTAAGCTATGGCGAGATCATGCCCATTGTGGGTAGCAACAACATGTTTGAGAGACTGTTAGGAGATAAACGTTACGAGCTGAGCAACCATTTGGGTAATGTACTTTCTGTAATAAGCGATAGAAAATTAGTGGATGACCCACTTAATTTTACTAACTTTACGCCAGACGTTCTTTCATATAATGATTACTATCCCTTTGGCATGCTTCTACCAAACAGACATGGTAGCAGTGATAGCTATCGTTATGGCTTCCAGGGACAGGAGAAAGATGATGAGATTAAGGGGGAAGGAAATAGCTATGCTTACACTTATAGGATGCATGACCCTCGAATTGGTAGATTTTTTGCTACTGACCCAATGGAAACTGTCTATCCATGGAATAGCCCTTATGCTTTTAGTGAAAATAGAGTAATTAGATTCATTGAGTTAGAAGGTTTAGAAAAAGCTGAACCTAGAGGTTTTTGGGGTACTGGATGGGATATGTTTATAGGAGATTTTCATAAGACCCGAATGCAAAATTTAGCAGCAAAACTTGGTGTAGATGAAGGTAACATTCTTGAGTTAGCAAATGACACATATGTTTTTCATCGAACCTATTTTAGTGCTACAGCAGGCAAACACGAAACAGTTTATTATGTCTTTAGAAAATCTAAAGAGGGTGTATTCTTAATGACTAGTGCTGATAATGATGATTATGCGCTTTCCGAAAGTCAGTTTTTAGAATCGGATATTTTAGGAAATGAGGTGATGGATGCTCCAGTAGGGGGAGGTGGAGCAAAGAAACTTACCCAAGGAGTTGTTATGATGGGACAAAAATCTAAAAAGTATATTTTTAGACAAGTTGTTAGTGTTGCTTCTGAAAGTACAAAAAAGCTTAAAAACTGGTTAGGTGAAATCAAATTTAATGTTTCTGATGTTTCAGGTATTAGTGGCGATGTATTGAATAAAGGATTTCATATTCATTTTAAGAAGTTAAAGAATCTTGAAATGTCGTTAGTTCCAGTTAGTGTTGGTATTAAAGGGAAAGGCGGAAAAATAGGATTAGCTTTTATAAATGGTAGCGATGCGGCAGTCGCTGCGGCTGTTAAAATATTTAATAAGGCGTTAGGTGATAAAAATTTCAGAAAATCTTTATTGGTAAAATTAAAGGAAACTCAAGAAGCATTGAAAAATACTGCGGGTAAGTCAGATGATATTATTAAGAGAGCTTCTGATAAATCAGCAGAAGTACAAAGGCTTATCAAAATAGTTGAAAAAATGAATTAATTAAATGATTGAATTTTTAAAAAAAGGAAAAAAATTGAACGGCATTCATATGGGAATGAGTGTTGACGATGTACATAGAATACTTGGTAAGCCTGATGAAGTAGTTGGAGATGATAATTATGGTTATCTTAGTTATAAAGAGTTCAGGTATGGTTATAATACTAATCGTTCTATCTCTGAAATGTCCATTGAATTTGTTAGCTTGGAAAACAAATACAAGTTTAAAGATTTAAAGTCTGAACAATATGGAGAGATTTTTATTGAATCTTTTTCTATTAGTTCAAAGACTAAAATTCACAAGTTTATTAGATTTTTAAATCATTTACAGTTGCCTTGGGAAGCTAATAGTGATAGTGATAAAGACTACTTTACCATTAAAATAGAATCAGGTCCTTTTATTGTTTTTGATTTACAAGATGGAACACCATTTAGAATATCGATAATGGATGGCTATCAATAAAAAATAAATATTAACGTTAATAAATAGAAACGGGTATATATTTTATGCCCCCCGCTAGTCCTCGTATGCGCTAGCGCTTCGTCTTTGACGAGTGCCGTATCGGTAAGTAATATGGGATAAAAGAACAAGTTAAAAAGCTTTTACAGAGATGTAAAGGCTTTTTTGTTATTGACTTAATTTTTGAGTAAGGTCGGCTTTAAGCACAAAAGCAGAGAGGAAATCCTTAACGGTCTCCTTTTGTTTTTTGGAGAGTTTTTGAGCCTTGTTGAACAAAGTAAGCAAATCTATATCCTCTATGGTGTCCTGTGCCATGTTCTCGCCGTGAACTGGACTTGAAAAATTACTCAAAATTGCGATAAAAAGTTAACTAAAAATCAAGCAAAAGGTATTGTGGGTTTAGCATTCTTTCAAAAAGAGTAGTACAAGTTTTAGTCGTTTTATCTTTCAAGGTCATAAGTTTGATTATAAAACAAAGGGTTTTCCTTAGAATTTATAAGGTAAATCCTTATGTTGAATTCGCAGATTTTGAATTATTTAGAACTTTTTATTATATAAACATTAATCCAAAAATTTGAGACCATGAAAAAAAGCAGATTTGACCTATTTAAGCTAGTTTTGGTATGTGTAAGTGTTTTATTTTTAAGTAGTTGTAGCAACGAAGGAAATAATGATAATAATGTAGAAGATCTTTTAGGAACGTGGAACTTAACGGCTTTAACTTACGACGGCGAAACGGTTAGCAGTTTTTCAGGAACCAGTATTACAACAGATTTTTCTGGAGAGGGTCAGAACATTGATGCAACTATAGTTTTTGGAGATAATCCTAATGCAGTTAATTCCCAAGGAGCTTATGATATTGCAATAACATATTCTGTAGCTGGCCAGGAAAGCTCGCAGATGATTTCAATAAGTGAATATCAGTCGGAAGGTACCTGGTCACTTAAAGGCAATATATTGACTCTTGTTGGTGAGTTGTTATCCTTTTCTTCCCCTTCTGATTTAGATCTTGTTGATTCAGGCGACTCATCCATAGACTATGTTATTGAAGAATTAACTGCTACAACCATGCGCCTTAGTGCAACAAAAGAGCAAAGTTTTAACCAGTCTGGGGCAACAATTACTTCAACGGTTAATGTGTTAGTGTTATTTACGCGATAATAAGAATTTAGGGTGGTTGTCACATATAAAATACCAAAGCCTTTGCTGTATAAGATAAAAATCTTTTTAATGCTTTCCGTTACGGTCATCTTGGTAGGTTCTTGTGGCGCTGTGGTACGTATGAAAGGCAATCATTATTTGACGGAAGCACATGGTGCTATTCCTCCCGATTTTGCAGGAGATCAAACAACTATGGTCTTTATTACACATCATAGGAGTTACAATAAGTATTTGAAGAGAAATGTTAGAAAATACTATCACGGAAGCTATGAGTTTGCTACAGCAGATGAATTTACAGAGAACACTAAATACCAAGATGTAAAGACCTATCGTTATGTGTTCGATTATGTATACATTCAACCTGGCGGGGTGGCTTTTAAAAATCAGACCGTTACAAGTGGGAACTTTTCTACAACCATGACCACAGCACGAGCTCCGTTGTATAATGTAAAGAAATTTTCGATATGGGACAGGAAGAACGATGCTATATATAGAAGCAAGATTACATCCAGTTTTTGGAGTAAGTTGCAAAAGGTTTACCTGAGGAAACTTGAGAAGAAAAGGATATCCAGTATATAAATTACCAAATTTGAAGGATCCTAAGCAAAGACCTTGGTATTAATAAAAAACATTGGCCAAGAAGTTTGAAATGATGCTATTATTTTTGAAATGAAGTATTGGATAGGATAACGGTGCGATAACTAATATTTTATTAAAGAATTAAAGGATTTATATTTTTTTGAAAAGAAAGAACCACTGTTGTGATGAGTAAAACGTTATTTAGAAGTGTCATTTTTTTATCAATTTGCATTTTATGCTTTGCCTTTTCTTCCGATTTGCAAAGGAAAGTAATAAGACAGACCGATTTTGATATCGAATGTTATGTAACACATAGGAAGCCAAAATCATTTTATCCCGATAAGACCTATTTTTGGTATCGCTCTGGAGAAGTACACCAGTCGGTATCGAGCATTGGTGGCGATGTTTTGCATGATAGCTATATCAAGTATTACAGATCCAATCAATTGGCCGAAAAAGGTCTATTCTATTACGGATTAAAAACAGGTGCCTGGAAGCATTGGTACGAAAATGGACAATTGAAATTGCAGGAAGCCTGGCGTAATGGTTATAAGCATGGCGAGACGATTGCATTTAATTACGATGGTTCCGTGTCCCAAAAAGGAAGTTATTGGAATAATTTAAAAGAAGGTGTCTGGATTAACTACAATACTAAGGATACTGTATTTTATGCCAAAAATCAAATGTTAGAGGAAAAACCAATAGGTTTCTTAGAAAGAACACTTAGAAAGAAGGATTCGTTAGAAAAAATACAAATAAGAACAAATAAAAAACTTGAAAGGAAAAAGGACTCCTTAGAACGGGTTCGCAAGAAGGAAAGTAAATTTATTAAAAAGAGAAATGATTCAATTAAGCGAGTTAAAAAGAAATTAAATAAAAGATTAGAAAAACAAAAAGATTCATTAGATAGAGTTAAGAAAAAGAAAAATAAGGCAATACAACCAAAAGAAAAGAAGAAAAACAATAATGGATTTTTAGAAAAACTATTTAAAAAGAAGGATTAATATAATAAAGTACTACATATACAAATTAAAGTAAAGCTGAATTTTTAATTATTAAGGATTTTAAAAAAAGACACTATCCCTAAAAGTGTGTAAGTTATAAATTGAGGGTTTGACTTCTTTAGAGTTGAGATACTACCAAAAAACATTTGCAAGACTCCTTTGGTCAAAGTTATGTTAACGCTAACAGTGAGCTTTACTGAATACTACCTGTTGTTTTGTTTAATGGAGAGTTACTAACACTTGTAAGCTTTTGGGAGTCGTTAATTGAACAATCTTCTTGCTTAAAAACGTTTTTTACAATCTTGTGTAGGTCTGGAATAACCTTACTTGCAATTTTCGAATGACTGTTTAAAAGCACACATATACCTAAGTCGGCTTCTGGGTAAAGGGCAATTTCATTTCTAAAGTCGTTAACACTGCCCCCATGGTGTAAAATAGTTTTTTCTTCGTTTGTTTCTTCTTCTATAAATTTATGGATACGCCACCCAAAGCCATAAAAAGACTTTAAATGTCCAGGCCAGCGTTGGTAATATTTACTTCTGCCCCTAACTTCTATAAATGGCGTGAAAGCTTCTTTTAAAGCAGATTTATCCATAATTTCAGGATTATGACCAAGCAAAAATCGCATCCATTTTGCCATGTCTAGTGCACTTGCGTTAATACCTCCCGCAGCAATAGCATTGTAGTATTTGTTGGTAAGTTTTATGGGCTTCCAGTGTTTTCTCGTTTTTATATGGGGCAAGGCAATATTCTTTGATTGGGATAAAGTTTCATGATCCATGCATATAGTATGCATTCCCAGGGGTTTAAAAAATCGATCCTCCAATGACGTTGAGATTTCTTTTCCCGTTACTTTGTGCATTACCTCCCCACAAAGTGCAAACACGGCATTTTGATAACTATACATTAAACCCGGTTTACTAATTGGGGATATGCTCTTGAACCGCTTAGCTATATCATCTAAAGGTAAGCCTGCTTCTACAAGGTTAGTGTAACTATGGTATGGGGTGCCCGATGTATGCGATAAAATATTAGCTAATGTAATTTTGTTGGTATTGGTTTTGTCTCCCAATTGAAATTCAGGTATATAATCGCTAACCCTATCGTTCCAATCCAACATGCCATCATTTTTAAAACTGGCCGCTAATATTCCTGCAAACCCTTTAGATAAGGATCCTAATCTGAATACAGTTTCTTTGTTAACCCCTTCATTAAATTTAATGTTCCTTTTTCCAAACCCTTCAGACATTACAATAGAGTCACTTTTAACAATGCTTACGCCTGAACCAACAATTTCCCCTTTTGCTATGGCTTTATCAAAATAAGCACTTATGGCAGTTCTTAATTCTTGTTGTTGGGACTTGTATTGTTGTAACTTATGCAGATCAACTAATGGCTTTTTAGCTGGCTCGGAGGATATAGTAACTTTAGTCTTAGGGGTCGATACATATTCAATAACACTCAAAATGAGAATACATGTCGCAAGAATAAAAAGCGTAGGTTTTACTAAGATTTTGAGTCTTTGCATGGGGTTAATAATCGGTTTGGTTTGGTTGTAATTCAACAAATATAGGATTAAATGCTTAAAACTGGGTGTAAGATGTTGTTTTCTTTATATTTATTTAGTAAAATCAGACTGTTTTTATTATTATTCATAACTATTAGTTCGTAAACATGCTATCTTTAAATAATGATTCTTAAACTTAAGCACGTCATAGGAATTTTATTAGTTATAAGCTTTTCTTGCAGCTCGGTTGAGAAAAGACCAGAGGTTAATAATAAGATAGAAACCTTTCTTTTCGATACGCCGGTAACAAAAAGCTGCCATGCCGCAACACTGGTAGAAGTATTGCCAAATCAGTTATTGGCAGCTTGGTTTGGAGGGAGTTATGAAGGCGCAAAAGATGTGGGGATTTATATCTCGTTTTTTAAAGATCGGTTCTGGACGACGCCACGCTGCGTGGTTGAACCTTTAGTGAAAGGACAGGATACATTACCATGCTGGAATCCCGTTTTATTTAAAAGTAGTAGCAATAAATTATATTTGTATTACAAGGTTGGTAAGAATCCTAGGGAATGGTTTGGAGCCATGCTTATCTCGATAGATAAGGGGAAGACATGGAGTTTACCTCACTATTTACCAGAGGGTATTTTAGGACCCATTAAGAATAAACCCCTGGAAATAACACCTGGTGTTCTATTGTGTGGAAGTAGTACAGAAAGTATAGAAAATAATGAATGGCGTGTACATGTAGAGCGTTATACCGAAGCAAATAAGCAATGGGAGCGTATTCCTGTTGGCAATGAGAAAGGCTTCGATGTTATTCAGCCAGCATTTTTGAAGCATTCGGCGCATGCCATCCAGATGTTGTGCAGAAGCAGACATAATAAGATAGTTACCACGTGGTCCGAGGATCAGGGGAATACCTGGGGGAAATTAGATAGTTTACAAGTCGCGAACTCTAATTCGGGAATTGATGCGTTAACCTTGGGGGAAAAAGAGTTTTTACTGGTAAATAACCCCTTGCTTCAGGGAGCCGACTGGTTTAACGGGCGTAATGTTCTTGACGTAGAGTATTCAACTGATGGTATACAGTGGAAGACACTTTTTGATCTCGAAAATAAAAAGGAAGGGCAGTTTAGTTACCCTGCAATTATTCAAACATCAGATCGTAAAATACATATCCTATATACTTATAATAGGGAAAATATAAAACATGTGCGTTTTGATTTAACTATAAAATAAACACTTAAAGCTTAAATAAACAGTTAAGGGGTGGACGGAATGAAACACATAAAAAATAATTATGGAAAGTAAAAGACTTTACAGTATTGCATTCCTATTGGCCTTATTTACGATTGTTTATAACGTGGCCGAGGGTGTTATTTCAACTTATTTGGGGTTTGAAGACGAGAGTTTGGCTTTATTTGGTTTTGGATCCGATAGTTTTATAGAAGTTATTTCTGGATTGGGTATAGCGCATATGATTTTGCGAATTCAAAGAAACCCAAATAGTAAACGGGATGACTTTGAGCGTCTTGCCCTAAAGATTACTGGATTCGCTTTTTATATATTGGTTTTTGGACTTGTAATTACCAGTATTTATAATATTTGGACTGGTCATAAACCCTTAACCACGTTTTGGGGAGTTGTAATTTCTATAATATCAATTTTAGTTATGTGGGGATTGGTCGTTTGGAAACGAAGCGTTGGGAGCAGGTTACATTCCGATCCTATATTAGCAGATGCCAATTGTACGTTGGTATGCGTTTATATGTCTATAATCTTACTTGTTAGTAGTGGTATTTATGAACTGTTTAGTATTCCGTATATTGATAGTATAGGAACCTTGGGCTTGGCATACTTTGCCTTTAAAGAAGGAAGAGAATGTTTTGAAAAAGCAAATAGTGATAAATATTGCTCTTGTGATTAAAGATGGAATTGTTTGAATTAGGAATTGACCATGAAAGAAACTTACTGCCTAAAGACGGTATTGTTAATTATTATGGTAAGCTGTTAAATATAAAACAAGCGGAATATTATTTTGACAAGTTGTTAAAAAATACCAAATGGAGGCATGATACGGCTGTTATCTTTGGCAAAAAGATTATAACCAAAAGAAAAGTAGCTTGGTACGGCGACAAACCTTTTGAGTATACTTATTCAAAAATAACTAAGCAGGCACAATCTTGGACTAAAGATTTATTGGAACTAAAAACCATGGTGGAAAGCAAAACAGGCGAAACATTTAATTCCTGTTTGCTTAACCTTTATCATAGTGGATCCGAAGGGATGTCCTGGCATAGCGACGATGAGAAAGATTTACAAGAGAATGGAGCCATTGCCTCTTTAAGTTTAGGAGCAGATCGTTTTTTTGTTTTTAAGCATAAAGGAACAAAAGAGACCGTTAGATTATACCTCACTTCAGGAAGTCTGTTGGTTATGAAAGGGAGCACTCAGGCACATTGGTTGCATCAATTACCAGTAACCAAAAAGGTGTCGACGCCAAGGATAAATCTAACGTTCAGGACAATTGTTAATTGATTAGATATATAAAAAAAGCTCCCGAAATAGGTAGCCATGGTCGGAAGATTTTTTCTTCCGACTTTTTTTGTTTTATAGGGTAGAT
>NZ_BAABCY010000093.1:0-52418 GCF_039539345.1 Snuella lapsa
GACCAAAACCGGTTCAGTCAACACGGTGTTCATGTTTGGCCGTACCGACCACACGAACACTTAGTTATTGGCAACAGTATTTTTTAATTCAGTCGGTTTATTATTTATTCGTTTAATCATATAAGAAATTAAAAGTCCGATTGAAAATGTTGTCAGAACTGTACAAACAAGAAAGGCGATTATCGGTGGAATCATCATTAAAAGTTTTTCTTCAGTAACAGTCAATACTGTAATCAAACAAAAAGTAGCCCAGATTATTAAATTCACAATAGTTGAGTATTTAAAGGAAGTCAGAAGTAATGATTTCCCCCTTTTAATATTCTGATAGGCTAATTTTCCTCCAACCCATAGAGCAATCAGAAACGCAACTAAAAGTCCGATTGTTGAAATTCTATAAGCTCCAAGAATAACAATTGTCAAAAGTCCTTCTCCAGTTAATAAAAAAGGAATCCAAATCGTAGCCGCGACAGTCAAAATTCCAATTGGTGTTCCAATGAGATAAGAAGTCAGAATGCTTTGTTTTAATTTCTTTTCCATTCGTTTTGCTTTCAGTTTGGGTATTGTTGCCAACTTGTTTATATGGATGACTAAATGTTTGATAATGTTCCAAAGTTGGTGGTATAACGCTGCTTTTTTTAGTACATCCCCTGTTATTATACTCTCAAGTGCAAAACATGGAAGCTAATATAATTACTTTCTTATAAACATAGAAAATAATTCCTTCAATTTTATAAAGAATATCAACAAAGCCTAAACCAACCTAATAGAAAGTTTTTAAGCCATTATAGAGGTGTTTGGTAGATATAAAATATTATTCCTTCACTTTTTTATACAGCGGAATACGATACGATATGGTATAGCCATAACCCACACCAATACCACTGCTGTCGTAGGTTTTATGGAATCCCGGAATGTAAATATTTTCAAAGTTGTTGGGCACTGTTTCTGTAACCGACATTTTAAGCTGCACATTAAGCCCGAGGTATAAGTTGTTAAACAATTCGGCCTTAATACCAAGAATGAGTTCCGCCCATACAGCAGTTAAACCATCAAAAGACTTGCCTTTACTAACACAGTAAAAGTGGCGTGGCAAGTCTATGCTTCATTTTTTACCGTTTTAAGGCAGTTACAGAAGCCATTTTAAGCCCATATGGCCATCTGGATTAGAACGCAATACTTTTAAAAAACAACAAACGCCCTTAAAATGGGCGTTTATGTATCTTGTTTTTACAAAACCACGGGCTTGTGCAACCGGTGTTAGCAAATGTTATTTTCAACAATTCAATTAATGCAATTTTCATTATATAATTTAACTAAGGAAATTAAATTTCCTCTATTCATTTTCTTAACCTTAGCAATAAAATCCATTGCTAATGAACAATCTTCAAAATAATTACTTTTCACACCACTACCTAATATAAAGCCACTACCTTTTAATTTCGTGATTTTTTTTTCGCCTTTACGTTTAACGTAATAGTGATAATGGGTTTTGCCTGATTTGTTTAGGTCTAGACTAGCTCCTTCCGTTTTTTGAAGATATAAATTGCAGTACCCCTCTTGGAGAACTTCGAGAAAGTCTCTCTGTCCATTTGAAAAAATGACGTTTTCAATAACAGTTCGCTTAAGAACATATTTTTCCTTCTTATTATTAGTATGCATATTAGCAATTACATCATTTTTATTAATATCCTTAATTTTTTTAATTTCAACATCGTTATCAATAATTTTACTAATTTTATCCTTAGGGATTTTGGTTTTAATAAAGTCTCCTCCTTTTAATTTCTTTTTTCCTGCGCTTTCATCTTTAATTTTAAATAGGGTAATGTTTTTGTTATTTATAAAAATTGTTCTGAAATCGTCAATGATTTTGCTTCCATCTTTCAAAAATATTGTGTCATTGGTATTCTGATAAATTTGTCCAAAAGAATTAACTGATATGATAAATAAACAGATAAATGAAGGAATGCTTTTCATAAGTTTTTATATTTATTTAATTATTTTAATTTGGCAAGTCTTGATACTATATTGTAATCATTGTCGTTTGGTGATAAATGAGTCATAATATTTGCTAACTTGTTTATATGGATGACTAAATGTTTAATAATGTTCTCAAAAGTTGAGATAACACTGCTTTTTTAGTCGTATACTCTCAAGTGTAAAACACAGAAGCTAATATAATCACTTTCTTATAAACATAGAAAATAATTCCTTCAATTTTATAAAGAATATCAATAAGCCTAAACCAATCAGATGGAAAGTTTTAAGCCATTATAGAAGTATTTGGTTGTTTAAAAGAAAACCAGTGTAGCTATATTACTCCTTCACTTTCTTATACAACGGAATACGATACGAAATGGTATAGCCATAACCCACACCAATACCACTGCTGTCGTAGGTTTTATGAAATCCCGGAATGTAAACATTTTCAAAATTGTCTGGTTCCGTTTCAGTAACCGACATTTTAAGCTGCACATTAAGCCCAAGATATAAGTTGTTAAACAATTCGGCCTTAATACCAAGGATGAGTTCAGCCCATACAGCGGTCAAGCCATCAAAAGACCTGCCTTCACTAACACTGTACTGAGGTGCCCAAAACTGATCTGTGTTATAGATGTTATAACTATTAAGATTATGGCTAAACGAGCTGGCCGCCAGACGAAAACCAGTATAGATCATATTGTCCATATCCAACCAGTTTTGGTACATGTTATAATCTATTCCAGCCTTAATATACGAGCCCTTACTTGTTATGTCTAAATAGTCTGTAACCGTATTTTTTTCTTCAAAACCCAATTCCCCGGCAAGGTATAATTTAGGCTTTAAGCGGTAATCGGCACTAACCTCAAAACCACTGTAATCGTCATCAACGAACGAGCGAACCAGTTTACCAATATCGCCACCCACACGCAGGCCATATTTTAGCTGTACCTTTAAAGTGTCGTTAACAGTACTTACAATACTATCGTTTTGTGCGCTGGCAAACGCACAAAAGAAAACCATAAACAGACTAGTGATATATGTTAAAGTGCGTTGTTGTTTCATCTTCTACAGATTGGTTGGGGTTAAGAGCTTGTTGCGATAATATCCAGTTGTCACCATCGTCCTCAATGGTTAACGTTACGTTCTGAAAGATGGTTTTATAACCACAGGCACGCGACACATATATCTCTTCACGACTGTAGTTAATAGTTAAAACATCGTAATTACCTTCAATAACATCATCGCTCGTATCATCGGGTGTACCATTGTCATTTACCTTTGCATTCTTTATAAGCCTGTATTGCGTTGTGTTGGCCTTGGTGTCCAAAGGTAAAACCAAATTGTTTTTTGATTCAAATGCATAGCCCGGAAGTATGGTGCTTTCCGTGCCTTTGGCAACAACCAGGTTAAAGATGTTTTTTTTGCTTTCCTGATTTTCGAAATCAAAAACATCAATAATTAAATGGGGGGTAGTAGGAGTGCTACCCGGGCAGATATCGTCCCTTTCGCAGCCTGTATGCGCCGTTAAAATAGCTAGGAGAATTAGTAAACTTAGTTTCTTCATGAATTTAGGGTACGCTGTTTTTAGTTATGATGACTTAACAAATAGGTTTTTATACACTTAAATTTTAGCACTGGCATGTGTTAGTAATTAATTATATCCGTTGTGGCATCGTCCGTTCCTTGCCAAATGCATTATGGGCTTTCATTAAGTTACAAATAAACGAATAAACACATAAACAATAAAAGCTCTGCCTAACGTTTTTCCAAAAGCACTACATTTTCAACGTGAAACGTTTGCGGAAACATATCTACCGCCTGCGTTTTCGTTACTTTGTACATACCATCCATCAACGCCAGATCCCTGGCCTGAGTGGCACTGTTACAACTTACGTAAACCACCTTTTGGGGGGCAATATTTAATATTTGCTGTACCACATCCTTATGCATACCATCACGGGGCGGATCGGTAATTATAACATCCGGATGCCCGTGCGCAGTAATAAATTCGTTATTAAAGACGTGTTTCATATCACCCACAAAAAAGTCAACGTTATTAATGTCATTTAATTGTGCATTCTCCTTGGCCGCGGCAATAGCATCAGGAACCGCCTCTACACCAACTACTTTACGCGCTTTCTTGGCAACAAACTGCGCAATGGTTCCAGTGCCCGTATAAAGATCGTAAACCAGCTCATTACCCGTAAGCCCAGCAAAATCACGGGTTATTTTATAAAGCTCGTAAGCCTGGTCACTATTGGTTTGGTAAAAAGACTTGGCATTGATTTTAAAGCGTAAACCCTCCATTTCTTCAAAAATATGATCCTTACCCTTATAACAAATAACCTCCTGATCGTAAATAGTATCGTTCCCTTTACCGTTAATTACATATTGTAAAGACGTTATTTGTGGGAAGCTTTCAGAAAGGAAATCCAATAAAAGCTCACGCTTTACCCTATCATCCATAAAAAACTGGATTAATACCATTAAATCTCCAGTGCTGGCTGTACGTATCATCATGGTACGTAGCAAGCCCGTTTGATTACGAGTGTTAAAAAATGCCAAATCGTTATCAATTGCAAATTGCTTAACAGCATTACGTATGGCATTCGATGGATCCTCCTGTAAATGACAAGACTTAACATCCAGAATTTTATCCCACATACCCGGAATATGAAACCCCAAAGCGTTTTTATCAGTAAGCGCTTCGTCAGATTGTATTTCCTCTAAAGTCAACCATCGACTGTCACTAAAGGAAAATTCCATTTTATTACGATAAAAATACTGCTTAGCAGATCCAAGTATTGGCGTTACCTCAGGAAGCTGAATGTGCCCCAGTCGCGTTAAATTGTTAACAACCTCCTTTTGTTTATAATACAATTGGTGCTCGTAGCCCATGTGTTGCCATTTACAACCACCACACGTTCCAAAATGTTCGCATACCGGGCGTACCCGTTTATCCGACAACTTATGAAATACAGTAGCTTTTCCTTCATAATACGCTTTACGCTTCTTAAAAGTTTGTACATCTACAACATCACCCGGAACGGCATTTGGTAAAAATATAACTTTACCATCCGGTGCTTTGGCAACAGTTTTGCCCTTTGCACCAGCATCTATAACCTCAACGTTGGTAAAGACCTGTTTTTTGTTTCTTCTTGACATGCTGCAAAAATAATAATAGCCACCATATATATTGCTTATTTATATTTACTTTATGAGATTTTTTTTAAGCATGTGTTAGATAGCAGAGCACCAAAATGTATATACAAAATTTTAGGACATCGCGAATATTTAGTAAATTGCAAGCCCTAAGGATGATTTCTCTCCCACGCTGAATTTTCGACACTTCGAAAGGATAAAGGTACAGTAGGAATGGTTATTTTATCAATTTAATACCATTAAAATGGCTGTTTTAGAACACACAACACCCCAACAAGTAATTAATTTAGAAAACCAATACGGTGCGCATAATTACCATCCGCTTCCAGTAGTATTGAGCAAAGGAAAAGGCGTACATGTTTGGGATATAGAAGGTAAACAATACTATGACTTTTTATCGGCCTATTCAGCTGTTAATCAAGGACACTGCCACCCTAAGATCGTAGGTGCTATGGTGCAACAAGCACAAACACTAACACTAACCTCTCGTGCATTTTATAACGATATGTTAGGCAAGTACGAGAAGATGGCTTGCCAATTTTTTGGATTCGATAAGCTTTTACCAATGAATACTGGTGCTGAAGCTGTGGAAACAGCTTTAAAGATTTGCAGGCGCTGGGCATACGAAGTAAAGGGTATTGACGAAAATCAAGCTGATATTATTGTATGCGAAAACAATTTTCACGGACGCACAACAACCATTATTTCGTTTTCAAACGATCCCGTAGCACGTGAAAACTTTGGGCCGTATACCAAAGGCTTCGTTAAAATACCTTATGATAATATTGAAGCCTTGGAATCTGAACTAAAAAATAATCCAAATGTAGCCGGATTTTTGGTCGAGCCTATTCAAGGAGAGGCAGGCGTGTACGTGCCAAGCGAAGGGTACTTGGCTAAAGCCAAAGCACTTTGTAATCAGTACAACGTTTTGTTTATAGCAGACGAGGTGCAAACTGGTATTGCACGTACGGGAAGGCTCTTAGCGGTAGATCATGAAAATGTACGCCCGGATGTTTTGATACTAGGTAAGGCCTTAAGTGGCGGTGCCTATCCAGTAAGTGCAGTTTTAGCAAATGATGCCATTATGAAAGTAATTAAACCAGGGAGTCATGGCAGTACATTTGGAGGCAATCCCATAGCAGCAGCAGTAGCTATGGCTGCTTTAGAAGTAGTGCAAGAAGAAGATCTAGCCAATAGGGCAGAGACTTTGGGGCGTTTGTTCCGTGATGAACTCAATGCATACATTGAAACAAGTAATATAGCTAAGTTGGTGAGAGGCAAAGGCCTTTTAAATGCAATCGTGATAAATGATGATGAAAATAGCGATACAGCTTGGAACATTTGTTTGGCTTTACGCGATAATGGTCTGTTAGCCAAGCCAACACATGGTAATATTATTCGGTTTGCCCCACCTTTAGTAATAACAGAAGCACAGTTATTAGACTGTGTGGCTATTATTAAAAAGACATTAAAACAGTTCGAACCTTAAGCAGTTTCTTGTTGAGTTAATCGAAAAGAATTCCTCGACGCTTTGCGTCGGGGTTTCCACTGACATTGTCATTCCCATGGAAATGGGAATCTAAATATAGAATTTCGGTTTTTGACCTAAAAGGTCAAAATGAAACGAGCGAAATACCTCTATGGCTCTGCCTCGAGGATAGTTCGTTTCAAGAAATTCTTTATTTATATAAAGTACCCCAAGGCTTGGCTTTGGGGTAATTTTTTGACTAAACCCCATCCGATGGTAAGCCCACAGGTTTAATCAAAAAGAATTCCTCGACGCTCAGCGTCTGGGTTTTCGTTGAAATTGTCATTCCCGTTTTTAACGGAAATCTAAATACAGAATGTCGGTTTTTGGCCTTGTGAGATCAAAATGAAACGAGCGAAACCTGTACTTAGCATCTCGACAAGCTCGATACAGGCTCTGTCGAAGTATGCCCCTACGGTTCTACATCAGGGATAGTTCGTTTCAAGAAATTCTTTATTACAAACCAAAGCCTGTATTGCCACGAATTCACGAAGATTTCTAACCCCTGCCATTCGTGAATTAGCAGCTCATAAAATTTAGGAAACCCCAAGGCTTGTATTAAAAGCATATAGGTTCAACTAGCAATCCAAACCAAGAAAACAGAAACAACGCATTAGTAACCTATTTAAATAAGAGCCTTGCATAAGTAGAAAATGTTTTCAAGGTTGCATATCTCATTGTTGTTATGTAAATTGAACCACCCGAACGCTAGAAAAATGGTTACAGAAAGCTTTGTAGAATGACACATTTTGCAAAGAATTAACTTCCCAATCAAGTAGACCGATCACCTTTATTGTCTCGCTGTCCTATACCATATAAAGGAATGTCCCGATGAGGGTTCACCCGTATCTAAGTGCACCCAAAGCCATGTCAACACCATGTAAACCCCTTATAAAAGTAAGCTGTGGGGTATGTGTGCTGCATGTTTTAGACAAACTATGTCATTGCGAACGCAGTGAAGCAATCTGTGAGTAGGGGGTAACCAAGAGATGGCTTCGGTCGTACCTCCCTCGCCATGACGTACGTGTTTGTTTTTTGTTTGGGTTTGTAACAAGGGTTTGGACAATCAATTTGGGGAAAGCAGGTCATTATTTGTATAGCTAATCAGTTTTTAACGTCATCCTGACGAAGTATGAGGAAGAATCTCATTATTATAAGATTTCTCACTTCAACTTTGCTCAGTACAAGCTTAGTTGTTTCCCACTCTGTAGAAATGATTTTCATTATATTAGATAGTTTTGTTGAGCAAACTCAGATTCCTAAATATTTAATCTTATCTTAATCATTTCATAACCCTTAAGCCGATAAATAGTGGTGTTTTTGCCAAAAAAACATGGAACTATTTTTGTTGAGTTTTGGAGCCTTATTCTCAATCATGAATCCACTGGGGACCGTGCCCATTTTTGTTGGCCTTACCCTCGATAATAATAAAAAAGAACGCGCTGTAACAGCATTTTGGACTGCCATCGATGTGTTGGCCATTTTACTATTGTCGTTTTTCGCAGGAAAGTATATCCTGTCCTTTTTTGGTATTAGCCTAAATGCTTTAAAAATAGCTGGCGGACTTATTATTGTATCTTCCGGTTTTGCGCTTTTAACAGGTAAATTTAGAGAACATAAAGGCATGAAACGCGAACGCGTAGAAGAAGATATCCGTACACGCGATTCGATCGCCCTAACACCGTTGGCCATACCCATGTTGGCAGGTCCGGGAACAATATCCATGTTAATTACGTACAATCAGGAATACCATTTACCAGATCAGGTTGCCATACTAATAAGTGCCATGTTGCTATCAGCCATTAGTATATATCTAATTTTAAAGAGCGCCCATGCAATTGTTAAACTGTTGGGAGCTTCAGGAATCAATGCACTATCAAGAATTATCGGATTTGTAGTTATTGCGATTGGAGTAGAGTATATTATTTCGGCTGTAGTCGATATTGTAACTCATAATATCACTATAGCATAAAATACAGGGATTGCTTGTCTAGGTGTTAAACCAATCTTAAAGTTATATGTAATTATTTGAATAATAGTAATTTTAGATATGACTAATAGAATAACATTAAGGATATTCATATATAACCATAACCGAATGAAACGAGCATTAAGAAATTTTAAAAATTACTTCACAAAAGGAAATGTTTAAAACTTTTAATGTGAGAGCGTAGCGGTTTCATACGTTCTCAATTTTATAATTAACTTATTATTAAATAATTATCAAAATTAAAACGAATGAAATTACAAAACCTTCTCTTTCTATTGCTAACATGTGTTTTTACAATTAGCAATGCTCAGGACATGTCTTTTGAAACCTACAATCCAACCTCAACACTCGTTGTTCCCGGTAAAATAATAAAACAAGCAAAGTTTCCATTTATTGACGTACATGGACATCAATACAGAATGGCAACACAAGATTTGTCTCCAGTTGTAGCGGCCATGGACACCCTAAACATGAAGATTATGGTCAATTTAAGTGGGCGCTCAGGAGATAACTTGAAAATGGCTGTTAAAAATATAGCAGACCACTTCCCAAATCGGTTTGTAGTATTCGCTAATATCGACTTTAATAATGCCGGAGCAGAAGGATGGATAGAAAAAACAGTTGCCCAATTAAAGCAAGATGTAAAAAACGGAGCAAAAGGATTAAAGGTTTATAAAAGCCTGGGGATGCATAATAAAGATGTACAAGGAAATAGATTGGCTGTAGACGATACGCGGTTGGATCCTATTTGGGAAACCTGTGGTGATTTAGGAATCCCTGTGCTTATTCACTCGGCAGACCCTAAATCCTTTTGGGACGATTTTAATGCAGATAATGAACGTTGGTTAGAGCTTAAAACCCATCCCCGAAGAAAACGCAGTGCAAATGATCCAGCACCCTGGGAGCAAATTATTGCAGAACAACATCGTATGTTTAAAAAGCACCCTAAAACAACATTCATAAATGCCCATATGGGATGGTATGCCAATAATTTAGGTAGGTTAGGGGAATTGCTAGACGAAATCCCTAACATGAACGTAGGGATAGGTGCCATTATAGCCGAGTTGGGCCGACAACCACGATTCGCAAAGGCCTTTTTTATAAAATACCAAGACCGTATCTTATTTGGGAAAGACAGTTGGAAACCCGAAGAATTCCCTACCTACTTTAGAGTTCTAGAAAGTGCCGATGAGTATTTTCCATACCATAAAAAGTACCATGCATTTTGGGCTATGTATGGTTTGGACTTGCCAGACAAGGTGCTAAAAAAAGTATACTATAAAAATGCCCTGCGTATTGTGACTGGGCTTGATAGTACCATGTTTCCTAATTGATTATAGCGGTATATTACCGTGTTTTCGTTTGGGGCGGTTTACCTCTTTGTTTTCCAGCATGGCAAATGCCTTTATGAGTTTACGTCGCGTATCTTTAGGTAAAATAATCTCATCTATAAAACCGCGACTGGCTGCTCTGTAGGGATTCGCGAATTTTTCGGCATACTCGGTTTCTTTTTCAACTAGTTTTTTAGCAGGATCTTTAGCCTCTGCAATGTCTTTTTTAAATATAATCTCACTGGCTCCCTTGGCTCCCATAACAGCAATTTCGGCCGTAGGCCATGCAAAATTCATATCAGCACCAATGTGTTTTGAGTTCATAACATCATAAGCACCCCCATAGGCTTTTCTGGTAATAACTGTTACACGGGGAACCGTGGCTTCACTGAGTGCATACAATAGTTTAGCACCATGTACAATAATACCTTGCCATTCTTGGTCCGTACCTGGTAAAAACCCAGGAACATCTACCAACACTAGTAAAGGAATATTAAAACAATCGCAAAAACGTGTAAAGCGTGCCGCTTTCTTCGAACTGTTTACATCTAAAACACCAGCTAAAACCATGGGCTGATTGGCGATAATACCAATACTGCGACCTCCTAATCGAGCAAACCCTACAATAATATTTTCGGCATAGTCCTTATGAATTTCATAAAAAGAATCCACATCAATAATGCCCGAAATAACACTGTGCATGTCGTAGGGCTTATTGGGATTGTCGGGAATGCTATTTGTTAGGACATCACGCACTTCGTCATTAAAAGTTGTATCCAATAATTTAGTTGTTTCCCTGTTGTTTTGAGGTAAATAGCCTAAAAGTGTTTTAATTGCTTCTAAGCATTCAACATCATTGGCCGCTGTCTTATGGGCAACCCCAGATTTGGAAGCATGGGTATGTGCACCCCCTAAAGCTTCGCTGGAAACCTCTTCGTTGGTAACCGTTTTAACCACGTTGGGACCAGTAACAAACATGTAACTGGTTTGTTCTACCATAATAGTAAAGTCGGTCATGGCTGGTGAGTATACAGCACCACCTGCACATGGTCCCATAATAGCCGATATTTGTGGTACCATACCAGAAGCCTGTACATTTCTATAAAATATATCAGCGTAGCCCCCAAGAGATCGAACCCCCTCTTGAATGCGTGCCCCACCAGAGTCGTTAAGCCCAATAATTGGTGCTCCAACTTTTAAGGCCATGTCCATAATTTTGCATATTTTTTCGGCATGCGTTTCAGAAAGGGATCCACCAAAAACCGTGAAATCTTGTGCATAAACATAAACAAGCCTGTCTCGTATTGTCCCATAGCCCGTAACAACACCATCACCATAGTATACCTCTTTCTCCATATTAAAATCGGTGGTACGATGCGTTACCAACAAACCTGTTTCTTCAAACGAGCCTTCATCCAAAAGATAGGCAATGCGCTCTCTGGCTGTTAGTTTTTTCTTTGCGTGCTGTTTGTCTATACGCTTTTGTCCACCACCAAGATGAGCCAAGGCAATGCGCTCGTTTAGTTTGTTTATTTTAGAATCCATAGACTTGTTTTAATGAGGTAAACGTAATGTTTTTAGATCTTCAGTGTATTGCTTTACAGCAATCAATGCCGCCAGTTTAGCTTCGGTTTTTAGTTTTGTCCTTATTATTTCTGGTTTAAAGTGATGTTCTACAAAATGAGTGTCAAAGTTCCCAGACCTAAAAGATTCATGTTCACATACATAGCGACCAAATGCCAAAGTAGTTGCTACACCTTCAACGTGGTAGTTGGAAATGGCTTGAAGCATAAGCTGTATGGCTTCTTGGCGTGTTTTTCCATGTGTTATCAATTTAGATAGCATAGGATCGTAATAAATGGGAATATCCATATGCGCTTCAAAACCATTATCTACGCGAATGCCTTTTCCCGTTGGAAGCCTGTATGTATTTAGATGTCCAACACTGGGCAGAAAATTATTTAAGGGGTCTTCCGCATAAACCCGTAATTCCAGTGCATGACCATTGATCTTTAAATCGGACTGCTTTATTTTAAGTGCTTCCCCTTGTGCGACCCTAATTTGGAGTTCTACCAGATCAACTCCAGTAATCAATTCCGTAACAGGGTGCTCAACCTGTAGGCGGGTGTTCATTTCCAAAAAGTAGAAATTGTGGTTAGCATCCAATAGGAACTCGACGGTACCCGCTCCTAAATAATTACAAGATTTAGCTACTTTAATGGCTGCTTCCCCCATTTTAGATCGTAACCCGGGACTTAACACGGTAGATGGTGCCTCTTCAATTACTTTTTGATGCCTTCTTTGGATACTGCATTCACGTTCAAAAAAATGTAATATATTACCATGACTATCAGCCATGACTTGAATTTCGATATGTCTTGGTGAATCGATATACTTTTCAATAAACACAGAACCGTCACCAAAAGCAGATGTTGCTTCACTGACAGCACGCTCCATTTGCGCTTCTAAGTCCGCTTCTTTTTCAACGATGCGCATGCCTTTGCCGCCACCTCCAGCCGAAGCTTTAATTAAAACCGGAAACCCTATTGTTTTAGCAACAGCCTTAGCCTCAGAAGTATTGGTAATGGCTTCATCAATCCCTGGAACCATAGGGATATTGTATTGTTTTACAGCTTCTTTTGCTGCCAGTTTGCTTCCCATGGTTCTTATGGCTTTAGAAGGCGGTCCAATAAAAATGATATGATTGGCCTCACATAATTCGGCAAAATCGGCATTCTCACTTAAAAAACCATAACCAGGGTGTATGGCATCTACATGGCATTGTTTAGCAGCATCTATTATTTTACTCGCATTTAGGTATGATGCACTAGATGGGGCTTCTCCTATACAGACCGCTTCATCTGCTAGTTTAAGATGAGGCGCATTTCTGTCTGCATCAGAGTAAACAGCGACCGTTTCTATACCCATCTTTTTAGCTGTTTTTATAATGCGCATAGCTATTTCACCTCGGTTGGCAATAAGTAGTTTGTTAATTTGAAGCATAGTTCGATTATTTTATTGATTATCCGTTATTAGTAATAATCTGCGTGTTGTCGTTCAGAACGGAGCCTGGCGAAGCGAAGAATCTTTTGATTATGAAAGAAGTTCCACTAAAGCCTGTGTTGAGCTTGTCGAAATATCCTAATGACAAAACGCTGCTTTTTTGTATCATGACACATAACGGATATTTATTTTTTTTTAGTTATTACGGTTATTCAAAAGCAATTAGCAACTGGTTTTTGTCAACGGCATCCCCTATACCAACCTCTATGGATTTTATGATACCATTTCTAGGCGCAACTATACTGTTTTCCATCTTCATAGCCTCTAAAACCAATAAAGGACTATTTTCCTCTACAGTTTCTCCAACACCTACACTTATATCACGTATTAAACCGGGCATTGGTGCTTTTATGGAATTAATATGTTTTGTGGTGCCCGTAGTAAATCCCATGTCGTTAATGCGAATATCGAGTGCATTGTAAATAAGGACTTCGTAAGTTGAGTTATTAATATTTACACAATACGTTTTGGCATTAAAATCAGCTTTTGTAATTTCTGCTTGATAGGATTTGTGCGCTTGGAGTATGTGGAATGTATTACTAGATGTTTTTAATATGTCTAGTTGCTCAAGCGACGCTTCGTTGATTTCGAATTCGTATGAGTCGTTTACTTTGGCTTTAAAAATACTATCCATAGTTTATTGGTCTTAAATTAAGTCAAAAGGTACACTTTATAGTGCATCTCACTTTAGCATCTAAAAAAATATATGCGCTACGAATACACGAATGTTAAGCTAATTTAAATTAGAAACAGCCTTAGGTATAAATATAAGAATTTTTGGATGTATTTGCTCTTTTGGCGAACTAAGTTTAGAGTTTAAAATGCGATCGATCCTGATGCTTTTTAATAGCCTTTCTGGATAGGTAAACACCAAAGAACAGTGAGGCAAAGGCACCAAGCCAAATACCCGGTATAAAATCAATGAATAAGAAAAAGTCGTAGGCACCATGAAACAGAATAGCCAACAATAAGCCTGCAAGATTAAGGCGTATTCTGTTTTTTGAAAATTTAGCTTTTCCCATGTAGTACCCCATTAAAATCCCGAAAGTGGCATGTGCAGGAACAGCCGTAAAGGCTCTAAGCAAAGCCGTTTGGTAGCCTCCGTCCAATACATAAAATATATTTTCGGTCGTGGCAAATCCCATAGAAACCATAAGGGCATACACAATCCCGTCAAAAGGTTCGTTAAAAGCTTTATTCGACTGAGCATAATAGCGTACAATAATGTATTTGCTAAACTCTTCGGTTAAAGCAACAACAAAAAAGGCTTTTACAAATTGTTGAAATATACTAAAATGGTTGGGCAAGGGGAGGAATATATTAAGGATATAACTGATAAGGGTGGTCACCAGAATACTTAAAACAGCTCCCATCAAGAAACAATAAAGGAGAATGATTTTTGGTTCCTTTTCGTAACGATCCTTATAATATATGTAAAGGATTATAATAGCAGCTGGAGCAATGGCTGTGAGGAGTAAGTTCATTTACGCTATAATTTGTTTTATACTTTCCAACACTATTTTGTAATAAGGTTTGTTTGAAGGAACCAAATGATTATCGTTGCCAATATGTTTTATCAAATAATCAAAATCGTCCAAAGAGACTAGTTTTAAGGCTTCAACTTCATCTTCTTGAGGGCTAAGATCGGTGATGTCTACTTTCAATTCACAAATGAAACTATGGTGAAATTCATTGTCTACTATACCATTTTCATAGTTTTGAAAGCATTCAAAAACACCTGTTTTATTTAGTTCGGATTGAGAAATACTTAGTCCAATCTCTTCTTTGGTCTCACGAATGGCTGCCTCTATTACAGTTTCACCCGAATCTATATGCCCCGCTACGGAAACATCCCATAGTAACGGACAAATACTTTTACTGGCAGCGCGTTGCGATAACAATATATAGCCCGATTTGGTATAAAACCAGATGTGGGCCGTATTATGGTAATAGCCCTTTTGGTGAATAATAGATTTTAATTCCGATTTTCCTGTAGGCTTTCCTTCTTTGGTAACAACGTCTATATATTCGTCCATGAGGCTTTAGTATTGAGCTTATAAGTTTTCTAACTTTATACTATAATCGTACTGCAAATCTTCATGTAAGGTAGTAATTATTTTTTTAGCCAATTGCAATTGCCGTTGGTACATGTTTACCAATTGCACACTCTTATTTATACTTGGTGAAAAGTGTTTTAGTTTGTAACAGAAATGCAGTAGCAGTTCTACTTCGGTTTCTTTGTTTTGCGAGTAACGGATGTATTTTTTTTTGTTTCGCAATATCTTCCGAACACTTTTTTTTATGAAGAAAAAACTACTGGTGTTAATCAACTCAAACTGTTCATCCATGTAGTCCCTAACAGTCTCGATGTATCCGTTTTCATCATGGGATTCGAAAAGGAGGTAGGTGAGTAGTTCTTTGTTTTCTATTTTGAACTTGGCTAAACGTAAACAGAGTGCTTCCAACTCAGCATTGGACTTATGCTTTAATTCGTGTTTAATATTAACAATCGAAGCAGCTTTCAATTGTTGTTATTTTTTTGAACCGTCAATAGAAAATTTGCCTGGTCCAGCAAAAAAGATCGCTATAAAAGCAATTAAGAAAAGAAGTGCTTTTTCTTTAGTTCCAAGAGGGTCGCTTATATGGACAACAAAAGCAGCAACAGCCATTGTAATAATGGAGGGAAGGGTGGCCCATCTTGTTTTAAACCCTATGATGATTAAAATTGGGGCTATCACTTCGCCAATTAAAGCAAAAATTAAAGAAAGCGGTTCGCCAAAACCTATGGGGTCAGCAAACTTTATTGGGCTTTCAAATAACAGTTTTATTTTCGGGATACCGTGCGTAAGCATCAATGATGATACTCCTACTCGAAGTATTAATAAAGCTAAGTCCGTAGATGGTCGTATCATTTTGGTAGATTTTAGAAATTGAAAGTTGTTATCTTAATTTAGGAAAATCTGAAGGTGCCAATTCATGCATAATATCGTAAACAGCTTCGAAAACGTCTTCTATAGATGGTTTTGAAAAATAATCGCCATCGTTGCCATATGCGGGTCTGTGCGTTTTAGCAGTTAGTGTTTTAGGTTGGCTATCGAGGTACTGATAGGCATTTTGATTGTTTAATATTTCATTCAAAATATAAGCCGAGGCACCGCCAGGAACATCTTCATCGATGATTAAAACACGATTGGTTTTAGCGATACTTTTTACAATGTCATGATTTAAATCTAAAGGTAACAACGACTGTACGTCAATTACTTCGGCATCTATTCCTACGGCCAGTAATTCTTTTGCTGCTTGTTCTACAATACGTAGGGTCGACCCATAAGACACCAATGTAATGTCTTCTCCTGTTTTAATAGTTTCTACAATACCAATAGGAGTTCTTATGTCGCTTAGATTGCTGGGCATTTTTTCTTTTAATCGATACCCATTTAAGCACTCTACAACCAAGGCAGGATCGTCCCCTTGTAACAGGGTATTATAAAAACCGGCTGCTTTGGTCATGTTTCTCGGTACCAGAATGTGTATACCATGCGTTAAATTTAAGATGCCTCCCATTTGAGAACCAGAATGCCAGATACCTTCTAGTCTGTGCCCCCTTGTTCTTACTATTAAGGGTGCTTTTTGCTTCCCTTTGGTCCTGTAATGTGTTGTGGCCAGATCGTCACTAATTATTTGAAGCGCGTACATGAGGTAATCCAAATATTGGATTTCGGCAATGGGTCTAAGGCCCCGTAATGCCATACCAATACCTTGTCCTACGATAGTAGCTTCACGAATACCTGTATCGGCGATACGTAATTCACCATATTTTTCCTGTAAGCCTTCAAGTCCTTGGTTAACATCACCAATATTACCACTATCTTCCCCAAAAATCAAGGCTTCAGGCTTGTTCTTAAAAATAGCATCAAAATTGTCGCGAATAATAATACGTCCGTCAACCATTGGTGCATCTTCTGAATATATCGGTTTGACCTCCTTAATGAGAACGGGAGATCTTTCTGTTTCTACGTACAGGTGAGAACTAAACTTGGGCTGGTTTGTTTCAAATTGGTTGTTGATCCAATTTCTGAGTAAATCTTTTTCTGAAGAAGTATCTCCTAAGGTGTATCTTAATGCCTTTCTTGCGTGGGATAGAATATCCTTTTGCGTTGGTTCGTCTATAGCCAATAGGTTGTTCTTGATATTGGTTATAAAAGTAGCATTAGTACTTGTAGGTGCTATTTGTGTAAGGATGGAAGCTAGGTTTTTTTGATCTTTTAAAATAGGTTTTAAAAAAGTAGCCCAAGCACTTTTTTTAGCTTCTCTAACGTCTCTTTTTATAGTTCTTTCAATATCTGTAAGGATCTCATTATCTGCAATCCCATTCTCTATGATCCATGCTCTCATTTTGGTATTGCAATCATGTGCGGTTTCCCAGTCTAAGCGTTCTCTGGATTTATAACGTTCATGTGAGCCCGAAGTGGAATGCCCTTGTGGCTGTGTTAGTTCTGTTACATGGATAAGTACAGGTACATGTTCCTCTCTGGCAATAGCTGACGCTTCTTGGTAGGTTTCAATTAAATTAGCGTAATCCCAACCTTTAACACGCAAAATCTCATAGCCTTTACTGTTCTTATCGCGTTGAAAACCTTTTAGGATTTCGGATATGTTTTCTTTTGTCGTTTGATGCTTGGCATGCACGGAAATACCGTATTCGTCATCCCAAACACTAATTATCATAGGAACTTGTAACACGCCTGCTGCATTGATGGTTTCGAAAAACAAGCCCTCACTAGTACTGGCATTACCTATGGTTCCCCAAGCAACTTCATTACCGTTTACAGAAAAGTTTGAAGCATTAATATCTTTAACGTGCCTAAAGATTTTTGAAGCTTGTGCCAGCCCTAAAAGCCGAGGCATTTGCCCTGCAGTAGGAGAGATATCGGCACTTGAATTGTATTGTTTAGTTAAATCTTTCCATTGTCCTTTGTCATCTAAACTATGGGTGGTAAAGTGACCTCCCATTTGCCTTCCTGCCGACATAGGTTCTATGGTAAGGTCGGTATTGGCATATAATCCGGCAAAGAATTGTTCCATAGTTAATTCGCCTATAGCCATCATAAAGGTTTGGTCACGATAATAGCCCGAACGCCAATCGCCTTTTAGGAATGCCTTTGCCATAGCCAATTGTGGAACTTCCTTTCCATCTCCGAATATTCCAAATTTAGCTTTACCCGTTAATACTTCTCGTCTCCCCAACAAACTACATTCTCGACTTCTTACAGCTATTTTATAGTCATTTAAAACTTCGGCTTTAAAATCGTCGAATGATATGTTGTTTTTCAAATCTGGAATTATTTGCATGCTGCTATGCTTTAACTTGTGCAAAAGTAGTTAATCTTTATGTTTTTTGCAATTTTAGAGCAGTCTTATTCTTTGAATAATATTTAAAAATCGCTTATATATAAGCTTTAAAATATTAATTTTTTATAAAAATTATATTTAAAATGATAAATATTCAAAATACAGGTTGTTTTTAAAACCAACGCCGTCTAAAAAGACCAAGTAGCGATTCGGGGTCTATGGTGAACTTAAATCTTATTTTTTGATCGTAATGGGGTTGGCCTATTTCCCAACCTAGATTTGAATAAAGGGGTAAGTAAATTTCAAAATAATCGGTTACCAGGTTAATTCTTATGCCTGAGTCGTATACAAAATTGGCTGCATTGGATTTGTTCTTAACAAAGCCGGCATCTCCATATAGTAATATATATTTCCAGAGTGTCGTACTGGTATTAAGCGTTGTTATCCATTGGTTAGCATATGGGGTGTCTAATTTAGATTTAAAACCTCCTTCGGCTGTTATGTATTGTTGACTAAATATACCGCTAGATTCAGAACGTCCTAAATACGCATAATCGAATAAATAATCGGTAGGCCTGTCCAATGCAAAGCTAAAGTAATCAGAACTAACATCGTTATCGTTTCTTAGAAAGGTTCCAGCATAAAACCGAAGGTTTAATTGCCTGTTGTTTTGGAACAAGCGTCTGTATTCATAATTAAAGGCAATTTTACTAAAGGTCTTTCCAACTTGAAAATCGGTGTGCCATTTGCTGAAATTTATAAGGTTGTCGTTAGAGTTGATATAACGAATATTGAAAACACTGTAATTAGGTTCTGTAGAGCTTAGTGGGTTATTGGGATCCTTGTCTCGGTTGATGTTTATATGCCTAAACATTAATAACTTCCTTTTATTGGACCTAAAATCGTTGTCTTGCCTAAATAATAAGGTTAATGATGGGGTTATTTGACTTACAAATAAATCGTCGGCATAAGAGGTGTAGCTGGATCGAATACCGTAGTTAATAAAAAAAAGATCGTTGTTTTCTAAATTATGCGTTATTGATGCTGATGCTGCGCCGGTTAGCGATTTGGATTTAAATGCATATTTAGGTTCTATTCTATAATCGAAATGTTTTCGTAAAATGGTTTTATTGTACATTTTCATCCCCAAGGAAAAGCCGTCATATATATTATTAAACTCAAGTAAAGGCATAAGGAACACTTGATTGTAATGGGGGTCTTCAATGTCTTTAAACAGTCTAAATTGTAAGGGTTTGTTGTTAAAAAAGAAACCTTTTAAGGATTTCCAGTTGTCTCTAATATTCGTTTCTGGTATAATCTTATCGTAGTTTAATACCAGTTTGTTTGCATTGTTATTGGGGATCGTGATTGTCTTGTTGCCGGTTACGTTTTCAATCCATAATTTAGAAATTATACTGTCATTGTTCAATGCGTAAAGGGAAATGGGCATACTGTTGTTACGCTTGTTTTTTACAGTTAAGGTTATGGAATCATTGGTTTTTGTAACATTTTTTATTTTAAAATCGATCTTCTTTCTAGTTTTAAGATAATCGGTAAAAAACCAATCTATATTTTTATGCGTATTGGATTTTAAATAGTTCTCAAATGCATTTGGAGTTGTTTCCTTTAATTTGTTTTGGTTTAAAAATGACTTTATGGAATTTTCCAGTACATTACTGTTAATAAAGTCATCGAGATATTTTAGGCCTAAACCCGCTTTGTATTTGTTGGCTATGTTTTTGTTGAATTTTAGCAAGGAGTCTTTTTGCATTGTTAGGGGTTGATCCTTATTGGTGCGCCCCATTATCATAAATGCAATGTTGTATTTATCATTAAAATCCATATCGGCAGCATGGAATGAACGAATGCCCCACATCTTAGCAAAAGATCCCAAAAACTTCATGTCAGGATAGTACAGCTCAACATAGTTCATTAAGTAATAGATTTGTAAACCATCAATAAGCCATTGGTGTTTTCTTGGGTTTATGAGTAAGGTGTTTTCTAGATAATTATATAGAGCTACTTTTAAAAGTCTTAACTCATATTGAAAATGATGTGGGTAAGGTTTTAAAAAACTCGGTAAAAAGTTTAGTCCGTAAACAGGGTCTTTACTATTGTCAATACTGGTTAAAAGAAGTTTTTCATGTGGATATTCTCCAAGGTTATCAAGCATAAAATCAATAATTCTTTCCGTTATCATCGCTTTGTCGAGATCCTCCAAATCCTCTCCGTTGATATTGGATACAACTTTTATACCTTGTGTTTCTATTGATTTAAAAGAGGGTATTTTATTTAGGAATAATTTATTATTTGTTCTGTTTTCACCTGCGAGTACTATTGTTTGCTTGTTATTGGTACGGCTTTTAATAAGGGTGTTTAGCTCTGTTATTAAGGTGTATCCAATAGGATATTCAGCCTCTATGTGTATATCGGCCTTCGGAATAAAAAGATCATCTAAATCCTTATTGCTATAGTATTGCCATTCCCCATTATATACAGCAGGGGTAATGTACCAATACCTTAAATTCATATCGCCAGTTTTTGATATACCATATTCTGTGAATTTATCACTCGGTACATGTACAGTATATTTTAAATGAATGGTATAGGATTCATTGGGCTTTATGGGGGTATTCAACAAAACCTTTATAATGTCTGGTTGATTTTTGACTGTTTCAAATTCTAACAGGTTGTTACCTTGCTTAAGGAAAGATATTTCAGAATACCCACGATCTTTATCTTTGGCTAAATGAAAAACATTTTTGTACTCATCGGCTAGTCTGATAGCCAGAGGGGTGTTTTTAGAGGAATAACTATTGTTCCAGTCGTTTAGAAAAATAGTCTGTAATGTATCTTTTGACGTGTTTTTGTAGGTAATAGTCTGTGAAATTTTAATTTGTTCGTTGTCAATATCAAATGTGGCCTTAAGGTTAATTTTGTTTTGACCAAAACCATTAAAGCTTATAAAAATATATATTAAACAACTTATAAAATGAAATTTCAATTTACTAAACAGGCTTTAAAGATTGATAAATTGTGTAAGGCGACACAAGATAATAAAATATCATGTTTTATTAGATTTATAATCTAAAATTAAGACTTAGATTACTTAGAAATTAGGGCTTAACTGGAATTCTTTGTAGAATGCATCCAATATGTCTATAACTTCCTCTTCATTATTTACAACATGTATTAAGTCAAGATCTTTAGGGCTAATGTTTTGAAACTTGTCCAATAAAGTTGTTTTTATCCAATCTAAAAGCCCTTCCCAAAAAGCTGTTCCAACTAGGATGATTGGGAATTTTTCGATTTTGTGTGTTTGTATTAGGGTGATCGCTTCGAATAGTTCATCTAGCGTACCGAAGCCTCCTGGCATAACAACAAAACCTTGGGAGTATTTTACAAACATGACTTTACGTACAAAGAAATAATCGAAGTCTAAACTTTTGTCATCGTCTATATATGGATTGTCATGCTGTTCAAAAGGGAGTTCTATATTTAGCCCAACAGAGGTGCCTCCTCCCAAATGGGCACCTTTATTCCCTGCTTCCATTATTCCTGGCCCACCACCTGTTATAACGCCGTAACCAGATTCAACAATCCGCTTGGCTATTTTTTCGGCAAGTTTGTATTCAGGGTTATCTGGTTTTGTTCGTGCAGATCCGAATATAGAAACGCAAGGACCTATCTTACTCATTTTTTCAAAACCGTTAACAAATTCGCCCATTATTTTAAAAATGGCCCACGAATCGTTTGTTTTTATCTCGTTCCACCCCTTGTGGTGCTTTTCTTTTCTCATGTATTACTTTATAATAGGTTAATTCATTAGTGCTAATCATTTGTACAATTGCGCCAATGCTTCAAATTTAATTTTTTTTTAGAAGTTGTTAGTTGTAAATGGAGGCTAATATTTTTTATAGGACCAATTCTTTTTTAAGGAACTTGGCAGTGTAACTTTTTTTGTGCTTAGCAACGTCTTCGGGTGTGCCTTCAACAACTATTTGCCCTCCACCTTTGCCGCCCTCGTAACCAATATCAATGATATGGTCTACGGCTTTAATAACATCTAAATTGTGTTCTATGATGAGAACCGTGTTGCCTTTGTTTACGAGTTTATTTAATACAATCATGAGCACACGAATATCTTCAAAATGTAATCCGGTTGTAGGTTCGTCAAGAATGTAAAAAGTATTACCTGTATCGCGCTTGCTTAGTTCGGTTGCTAGTTTTATGCGTTGTGCTTCTCCTCCCGAGAGTGTTGTACTTTGTTGCCCCAATGTTATATATCCTAGGCCAACGTCCTTAATTGTTTTAAGCTTGTTATGGATTTTAGGTATGTGCTCAAAAAAACTTACGGCTTCGTTTATAGTCATGTCCAAAACGTCGCTAATGGATTTTCCTTTGTAGCGAATTTCCAGTGTTTCTCTATTAAAGCGTTTTCCTTGACAGGTTTCGCATTCAACATATACATCGGGAAGAAAATTCATTTCAATGACGCGCAATCCTCCGCCTTTACATGTTTCACAACGACCACCAGCTACGTTAAAACTAAAGCGTCCTGCTTTGTAACCACGTATCATGGCTTCAGGGATTTTAGCGAATAAAGCTCTAATTTCACTAAAGGTTCCAGTATAGGTGGCTGGGTTGCTTCTAGGGGTTCGCCCTATAGGGGATTGGTTAATATCTATAACTTTATCGATGTGTTCTAAACCTTTAATGCTCTTATATGGCATGGGTTTTTTAACACCGTTAAAGTAATGGGCATTTAAGATAGGGTAGAGGGTTTCGTTTATTAGTGTTGATTTACCACTCCCAGAAACACCAGTAACTCCAATCATTTTGCCTAAAGGGAAATTTACGGAGACATTTTTTAAATTGTTTCCGGTACAGCCTTTTAGACTAAGTGTTTTGCCGTTTCCTTCTCTACGTTTTTTGGGGATTTCTATTTGTTTGCTACCGTTTAAATAATCGGCAGTGAGCGTGTGGTGTGTTTTGAGAGCATCTGGATCTCCTATACTAATAATTTCTCCGCCATGCTTTCCTGCCTTTGGCCCTATGTCAATTACATAATCGGCCCGTTCAATCATATCTTTGTCGTGTTCTACAACTATCACCGAATTCCCAATATCTCTGAGTGAAGCCAATGAATCGATAAGTTTTTCGTTATCGCGTTGGTGCAATCCAATACTTGGTTCGTCCAAAATGTACAGAACACCAACTAATTGGGAACCAATTTGTGTTGCTAGTCTAATACGTTGAGCTTCACCGCCGGACAGCGATTTTGAGCTCCTGTTAAGACTAAGATAATCTAGCCCCACATCCAGTAGAAATTGTAACCTGGATTTAATTTCCTTAATGATTTCCTCAGCTATTTTTAATTGCTTTTCGGATAGGTACTCGTGTAAACTGTTGAACCATTTTGAAAGTTCAACAATATCCATATGCGCTAATTCTGCAATATTCTTGTCCTGTATTTTAAAATAAAGCGCCTCTTTTTTAAGCCGAGAGCCTTGACATTCAGGACATCTAATTTTGTCCATATAAGCTTTTGCCCAGCGCTTTAGCGATGTAGAATCGGCATTCTTGTATTGGTTTTCAATAAAATTAGCGACTCCTTCGAATTCTATTTTATAATCACGCGTAACACCAAGTGTTTTACTTTCTATCGAAAACTTTTCGTTACCTCCATACAAAATCATATGCTTAGCAGCCTCTGGTATATCTTTATAAGCGTCGGTTAGTTTAAAATCATAGCGTTGTGCAATGGTTGCCAATTGTTTAAAGATCCAACTATTCTTTTCAGGTCCATGAGGAGCTATGGCTCCATTTTTAATAGACAAGGAGGTATCTGGAATGATTTTATTTTCATTTACTTGATGTAATTCACCAATGCCATTACAATTAGGGCAGGCACCTTTAGGGGAATTAAAAGAGAAATTGTTGGGCTCTGGATTTGGATAGGATATGCCAGATGAAGGACACATTAGGTTTCGACTAAAATAACGGGTCTCATTGGTGTCCTGGTCAATTACCAAAAGTACATCGTCGCCATGGTACATAGCAGTATTAATGGTTTCGGTAAGACGCTTGTCGTTGTCGTCCGTTTCATTAATAATTAGCCTATCAATAACAATTTCTATATCGTGGGTTTTGTAGCGATCCAGTTTCATGCCTTTAGCCAGATCTTTAATCTCACCATCTGTTCTTACTTTTACAAAACCTTGCTTGGCTATTTGTTCAAATAGCTCTCTATAATGCCCTTTGCGTGAGCGTACTACTGGTGCTAGTATATTGATGCGTTTGCCTTTAAAGTTATCGACAATAAGTTCTTTAATTTGTTCATCGTTATAGCTCACCATTTTGTCTCCTGTGTTATAACTATACGCATCGCTCGCACGAGCAAAGAGCAGGCGCATGAAGTCATAAATTTCTGTAATGGTTCCAACCGTCGATCGAGGGGATTTACTGGTAGTTTTTTGCTCTATGGCTATAACGGGCGATAGTCCATCAATTTTATCGACATCGGGACGTTCCAATCCTCCTAAAAACTGGCGCGCATAGGCCGAAAAGGTTTCAATATAGCGTCGTTGTCCTTCGGCATATATGGTATCAAAAGCTAAGGAAGATTTTCCACTTCCGGATAATCCGGTTATAACCACGAGTTTTTCACGTGGAATGGTAACGTCTATATTTTTAAGGTTATGGACTCTAGCCCCCTTTACTTCAATATGTTCTTCGAATTGGCTCATAGAAATGCAAAGAGGCAAAGTTACAATTTTAGTTGTTAATTTTTTGGAAGGTCATACCTTGAATTTTTATATAGTTTGCCTAATATAGGTTACACTCAGATTTTGTAAAAAAACAAAAGCCGCATAGGGTTATACGGCTTTTATCTCTAAGCGATCATATGTCATTTACAAATTAGTTAACTTTAGATAACTCACCAGAATCGAGCGATTTATGGTAGTTCGCTTTTACGGATTTTAGAAATCCAAAGAACTTAGTCTTGTCTTTACTTTCCAATATAACAGTAGTACTTCCGTTTTTGTTATCGATTACTTTTTTTATAATTACTTTTTGACCATGAACCGTCTTATAGTTCGCCAAACCACCTCTTTTAACAATGGTATTTAATTTAGGAAAACTTATATGATTGTATTTGGTGTTTGAAGTTGCGTTTATAATCAATATATCTCCAACTTTTGGTTCATTATTGTCGAAGTCAACAATGTTTAAATCATTTGCAAAAGTGTATCCAGTCACCAATAAAAGTAGAAGTAGCATTTTTTTCATAATCAATATTTTTTTAGGTTTTGAAGCAAAATAATGGTTAAATAAGCGCATTTTAAAGTGCCTTTAGAAATATTTAACCTTTCTTGGAAAATGCACAGTAAAGGCTAACCTGTCTATAAATAAGGGGTGATGAAAACGGAAGAAACTTATACTTTATTTGAGCCTGAATCTGGATATGGTGTTAGGTGTTCTATTGTGCTAAAATTTTTAGAGACCCCTTTGTTTAAAGGGGTGTTTAAAATAAAGTCAAAATCAGACTTTAACAAAATTTTAAGAATAATGAAATTAAAGGTTGAATATACTTATCATTAAAAACATATCATTTTTTTCTTGTGATGAATTAAGTGGATTGTGTATTTTTATACAGAATGTACAAAGTGAATTATAAGTATTTATTTTATTGATAATCGCGATTTAAGATGCTCTGAGGTTTGTTTTCAAAATCAAGATTTGTATGATTTCAAGAGTGGCTTCAAAAAAATATTAGGAAGGGGCAGGCTTGTATAGGTTATCAATTTTATAATTAATATATAGTCAAATAATTAACTAAAAATTTAAACGCGTGAAATTATTAGGGATTGGATCAAGAATCGATCATGCAGATTATGGTAAGGGGGTTGTTACCAACGTAACCTCACAACATTATTGGGTTACTTTTATAGATAAAGGGTTAGAGACCATAGCTATTGATAGTGAATTTGAAATTATAGAGGCGGCCGATGGCGATGTAGACACGGTGAGCTTTTTTGATGTTGAAAGTAGTTTGGTGAATATTTTAAAGAAATGGAGCGATGTTTCTGAAATAGTACCAATTGCAGATAAATGGAAAGGTGGGACGATGGTGCTACAACCAACCGATTCGACACTGCAAGGAAAAGAAATTCCGATTGATACTTTTTTTCATAAAATAACAATGGTTAGGGATCGCTTACGCGTTATGGAACAGCGCATTAATTCAAGTGATTTGGATGAGCAAGGAAAAATAGATTTGCAGCAGTATATTACACGAATTTATGGCAGTTTAACCACATTTAACGTATTGTTCAAATCCAAGAGCCATTATTTTGTTGGACAAAGGAGCAAATAACTTAGATTGGATACTGTCTAGTTGTAGTCTAAAAATAAATTTAAGACTATCAAACCTCTTTAAATTCTGGGCAGTCCAACTGGATTTCTTCAGATTTAAGGGGTTTGTTAAGTAAGTTGCAAAAATCGTTGTTGTCTTTGTGAGCATAAAATTTACAACCATAGCAGGTACGCTGAACGGTTAAAATACCACTGCGATTGAGTTTGTAAATTAATTTAGCGAGTGTTTTAAAAAGGTTCTCCAGATCGTTTGTTTCAATGCTCTCGAGCTGAGTATGTAAAGGTGCAGCAAAATTTTCGGTATCTCTAACCATTTTGTGGCCATGGCCTGAAAGCACTATGGAATATCTTCTGCTATCATTTGAAGCGATTTTTTTTATTATCAGTTCCTTTTGTAGCAAAACACGAACAGCGTCGCTAATTGTAGGTTTGGTAACATTAAATTCCTTGGCTAGATGACTTACATTGCATAAGTTTTGTTGGTGGTAGGCAGTAAAAATGAGTATTTGAATTTGTATGGGACTTAAGCCAACTAACTTAGCTTTTTCCCAAAGTAACACTTTAAAGGCTTCAGAGATACGCTCCAGACCTACAGTAATTTTGCTAGAGGTACTCTGCTTGCCATTGGGATTAAAAATAGAGTCGTCCATAATTAAAATGCCTGCCGGAATAATGACCGACAGGCAAATTTAACAATCCTAAAGTTAATTAATTGCAATTTACGGCATCAATTATAGCACTCAACCAATTTGCTTTTAATTTGATTTAATAAACTAAGGACTGTGTGTTAACTTTTTACATCGGTAATGGAAGCGCCAAAGTTGATATGTAGAACGTTACCATTAGGGGTTAATAGGGCAGGAACAGACTTAACCCCTGCATCCTCAGCTTCTTCAATTCTAGATTTGTCTTCTCCTATGTTAACAATATCTACATTGTTGACTCCCAATAGGGTTACAATATCGTGTTCAGCACTTACGCATACTGGACAACCTGCGTGATAAAAGATGGATTTACTCATAATTATAAAATTTAATTAGTTTTAGTTTACAAATATAGTAAGGAATCCTAACTAAATAAAGTTTTTTTGTGAATTTTATAGAATTTATTCTATATAGTGGTGAAAAAATGGGTTATAGAGTACCTTTAATGGCACTAATTTCTAATCCGGTAATCAATAATTTGTGAAATGTTGGGAGTAGGGCACCACTTTCTGTTGTAGTCCAGTCGGACCAGGTTGCTTCTAATCCATTAATTGGAAGTACAGAGGTCCACATTTTAAAACTTTTTGGTTTTCCGTTGTTATCCAAGAACCATAGGTAGGAGTCTCCAGAAGCTAAACCACCTGATGTGTAGGTTACCAAAAGTGCTTCTTTATTGTTAATTGTAACTACTTTTCGCTGAGTACCTTCATTAAAAACAGTATAGGGTGCTATTAGCCAAAAAGAATCTCTTTTAAAATAACTTTGGGCTTTGGTAATGAGCTCTTTGGAAATATCACTTTCTACTATAAAACTATGAACGAAGGCTTTGCTATTGGAAGGATCGTTTAGATCTAGGCTTACTTTATATTCTTTCCAATATACATGGCATATATTTTTACTTTTTTCCCATTCGTAATGCCGTCGTTTTTTATAGGTCCATTCAATGTAATTGGTATTTTTATAGGCTTCATGATTTAGAGCCGTTAACATTTTATGTGCCAACAAATCTGCTTGTTCTCCAGATTTGCCAATAGGAAGTGTTTCATTGTACTTAAAGAACATAAAACCTAAAAACAAGATACTGGGGAGGGTGAGAAATACAAAGATCCCAATAATCAGTTTTAGTGTTTTTTTAGGTTTCATTGGTCCTAACTTCTTTTGTTTAGATATGCTTTGTTTTCAAAACTAAATTATTAAATACCACCCATCTAATAAAGGAAAATACTTAAAAACCGACGGCTGTATCGTCTCCTCGATAATCTGCACCCCCCTCTAACGTTTTATCATCCAAAACAAGTATTCCATCGACCTTACCAATTACAGGAGAATGCTTAGGGTTTATATTGTATCCTAGTTGTTCTAATTTTTTAATGAGACCTGTACTGAACGTGTTAGGCTCCGTACGAATTTCGTCGGGAAGCCATTGGTGATGGAACCGTGGGGCATTTACAGCTTCTTGCATAGTCATGCCAAATTCATGTACATTTAAAATTGTTTGTAAGACGGAGGTAATAATGGTCGAGCCTCCTGGCGTTCCGACAACCATAAATAAGGAGCCGTCTTTTTCAATAATTGTGGGGGTCATAGAGCTTAACATGCGCTTTTCTGAAGCAATACTGTTGGCATCTCCACCTATAAGACCAAACATATTAGGGACTCCTGGTTTACTGCTAAAATCGTCCATTTCATTGTTTAGAAAGAACCCTAGCCTAGAACAATAGAGTTTTGAGCCATAAGCACCATTTAAGGTAGTTGTTGCTGAAACGGCATTTCCAAATTGATCGATTATGGAGTAGTGTGTTGTTTCATTACTTTCTATTATTGTAATATTGCCATGAGAGACATCATTTGACCTCGTTGCTTTATCGAACGAAAAATCAGCCATTCGCATTTTTAGGTAAGTATTATCAATTAGCTTTAAACTAGGAATGTCTACAAAATCGGGATCGGCTAGATAAAAACTCCTGTCTGCATACGAGCGGCGTTCTGCTTCAGTTATAACTTGTATGGTTTTTAATGCATTATGTCCAAAATCATGAAGATCGAAAGGCTCTATCATTTTCATGATTTGTGCTAAGCAAATACCACCGCTCGAAGGTGGAGACATAGAGATGATTTTTAGGTTGTCATATTCAAATGTAATAGGGGTACGCCACTTTGCTTCATATTTAGCCAAGTCTTCCTCAGTAATAATACCACCATTATCTTGTATGAAACTTGAAAGCACTTTGGCGGTTTCTCCTTTGTAAAATTCATCACGACCGTTTTGCATGATACGTGTTAGCGTTCTACCAAGTTCTGTTTGGACAATAGTATCGTTTGTTGTCCACTTTTTGGAAAAAAGTATGGAATCCTTATTGACTTTTAAAAAATTAGCTTGTTTACTGCAAATTTGTTTGGCTTGTTTTTCTGTTACAACAATACCTTTGTTTGCTAAATTAATTATGGGCTGAAATATTTCTTTAATGGGTAAAGTACCAAATTTTTCATGTACGGCAAAAATACCAGCAATGGTACCGGGAACACCAATAGCCATAGCTCCTAAAGTGCTTTTTTCGGGAATAATATTATGCTCTTCATCTAGGTACATGGATTTTGTTGCGAGCAAAGGTGCTTTCTCCCTATAGTCCAAACAGCCTGTTTTGCCATCATATTTTCTGTAAACCATAAAGCCGCCGCCACCAATGTTACCGGCATAAGGGTAGACTACAGCTAAGGCCAATTCTGTTGCAATCATAGCATCAAAGGCATTTCCGCCTTTTTTTAATATATCGCTACCAATTTTTGATGCTTCTTTACGAGCCGATACAACCATTGCTTGTTTGGAGATAAGACCCCTTTGATGCTTCTTATTATCGCACGATCCAATTAGAAAAAAACTACAGAGAAGGCTTATTAGAATGCATTTCATAGAAGTAGAAAACAATTTATGATAACTCAATTAGCTTATGTTTCGAAAAAGTAATTAGTTCATTAAAGAATAGTGTAAATTCTGTTTCAAAATCAGAATAAAACACTTTTAGCTCGTGCACAGCTTTATGCATTCCAGATTTATTTTTGGTTCTTCTGTCCATGCCATATAGCACCTTAGCTATTCCTTCAATCGAGGCATAGCTGACCAGCCAATTGTCAGCCATCATATACGGAATCATTTTTTTTACGCGTATCGGTAATATATCGTAATGTTCGTCTAATGAATCATAAAAATCACTTGCATATTTACTTAGAGGGATAAGGCTGTACTGATCCCAGTTTTTAGCTAAAAAATGATCATAAAGGATGTCGACAATAACCCCAGAATAATGACTGTATTTTGTATGAAGGCGCTTGGTACTTTGTCTTACTATAGGATGGGCATCTGTAAAGGTATCGATATGACGATGGAGGAGAACCCCGATTTGGATGGGTTTAGGGTATTCCTTGTACGAGTTTCCTTTAATGCCGTCTGCAATAAAGTTTCCAATAGTGACCAAGTTATTGTCTCCGGAAAGGTAAATGTGGGCTAAGTAGTTCATTGGTGTAATTTACGAATTAGGAATTAAGAATAACTGTATATTTGTGTATATATTACAAAACTAACTTATAATGACACTCATAAAATCAATTTCAGGAATTAGGGGAACAATTGGCGGACTAGCAGGTGACAACTTAACCCCATTCGATGCTGTTAAATTTGCAGCCGCTTATGGAGTTTGGATAAAGCAACAGCGTAATAAAGATAATTATAGGGTTGTAGTAGGGAGAGATGCCCGTATTTCGGGAAAGATGATACAGAATTTAGTTATGAACACATTGGTAGCTCAAGGGATTCATGTTATTGATTTAGGGTTGTCTACAACACCTACGGTGGAGATTGCTGTGCCAATGGAGCATGCCGATGGCGGAATTATTCTAACAGCCAGCCATAACCCAAAGCAATGGAACGCTTTAAAGTTACTAAATGAAAAAGGCGAGTTTTTAAATGCTGAAGAAGGAGCGAAAATTTTAGATATAGCTGAAGGTGGCAGTATTGGTTTCTCGGATGTTGATAGTTTAGGAAAGATCACAAAGAACCGTGCATATATAGATTTGCATATTATTGAAGTTTTAGACTTGTCGTTAGTAACTGTTAAAGCTATTGAAGAGACTAGGTTTAAGGTTGTGGTCGATGGTGTGAATTCTACAGGAGGGATAGCGATTCCTTTATTGTTGGAGCGTTTGGGTGTTGATGTTGTAAAGTTGTATTGTGAGCCAACAGGGCATTTCCCGCATAATCCAGAACCTTTAAAGGAGCATTTGGAAGATTTATCAAAGAAAGTTGTTGAAGTGCATGCCGATTTTGGTATTGTTGTGGATCCAGATGTTGATCGTTTGGCGTTTGTGGATGAAAATGGGGAAATGTTTGGTGAAGAATATACACTTGTAGCTTGTGCCGATTATGTGCTTAGTAGAACGCCAGGTAATACTGTGAGCAATATGAGTTCGACCAGAGCCTTAAGAGATGTAACGGAAGCGTATGGAGGCACATACGAAGCTAGTGCAGTTGGAGAGGTAAATGTAGTGAACTTGATGAAAAAAAATAATGTGGTTATTGGTGGAGAAGGGAATGGAGGTATCATTTACCCAGAATCGCATTATGGTCGAGATGCCCTTGTTGGTGTAGCATTGTTTTTGAGTTTGTTAGCAGATAGGAAAATGACTGTAAGCGAATTGCGAAAAACATACCCCAATTATTTTATGAGCAAAAAGAAAATAGAATTAACTCCAGATTTAAATGTTGATGGAATTTTAAAAACTATAGCAAATCGCTATCAAAATGAAGAGGTGTCAACAGTTGATGGCGTTAAAATTGATTTTCCTGAAAATTGGGTGCATTTAAGAAAGAGCAATACAGAACCTATTATTCGCGTTTATACTGAAGCAAAATCGCAGGACGAGGCAAATGCACTGGCAGATAAGTTTATTTTGGAGATTGGAGCCGTTGCTAAAAGTTTGTAATACTATAACAAGGACAATTACTATATGCATAACAAATGGAGCATATATTGGCAATTTTACAAAAGCACCTTTCTTATTAATTTTTTAATTTCGGTAGCATTTGCGATTATAGCAAAATCTGTTTTGGTTTTTGGAGGAGTATTTTGTTCTGTGGGATTTCTTGTTAGTTGGGGGTATAAAGAAATAACGCATAAGAATGTGTATTACTATTATTACAATGCGGGTATTACAAAAATGCAATTATTGTTAGTTAATTTCCTTATCAATGTGTTATTTATTATCATTTTAATTTCAATAGTGACTTTATGCCTGATGTTCTTGAAATAGATAGTGTTATTAAATCTTATAATGGCAACCAAGTACTTACAGATATTTATTTAAAATGTGAAACGGGACACATAATAGGTCTTTTAGGAAGAAATGGTTCGGGAAAATCCACACTTTTAAAAATTTTGTTCGGAACCGTTTCTGCCGATAGAAAGTTTATAAAGAGCAATGGGAAAGTTTATAACAAACCTTATAAGGAGACAGGATTAATTGCCTATTTACCCCAAGATAATTTTTTGCCATATAACTTGAAAATAGAAACAATTATTGAGGCATATTTAGGAAAAGAAAATGTTGCTTCTTTTTTGGATGATGCCTTGTTGGTAAAATTATGGGGACAAAAAGTGTCTACTTTATCGGGTGGAGAGTTGAGGTATTTAGAAATTAAACTTCTTTTGGAAGGACATTCAAAATTTGTTCTGTTGGATGAACCATTTAACGGTGTGGCTCCTGTATTAATAGACTCATTAAAGGATTTGATACGGAAAGCAGCGTTAACCAAGGGTGTTATTTTAACGGATCATGACTATAGAAATGTATTGGATGTGGCCAATACGTGGCATATGGTTTTTGATGGAGCTATTAAGAAAATCAATAATTTGGATGAACTTTACAGGTATGGATACATACCAGATTTGTAACATTAAAATCTTGAACTATTGCTTTTTTCCTCTGTGTTTCCAACGTTTATGGGTCCAAAAATAATATTCGGGTGCTTCAATAATTTGTTTTTCAACTTCTCTTAAAAACAGATCTGTTAGTTCATAATCTGGATATATTCTGGAGTCTTCCGCAAGCGTTATAATTTTGGCTTCGTAAAAACCGCGTTTTACTTTAGTAACTTTTAGAAAAGCAGTAGTTAGGTCTAGTTTTTTCGCTAGGCGCTCGGCACCTGTAAAGCAAGGGATTTCAATACCCATAAATTCCCCCCAATACACATCTTTCGATAATCGGGGAGACTGGTCGCTTAAAAAACCTATTATACTTTTAATATTATTGCTTTCGTTGTTATTAATAGTGTTAATGGTTTCCTTCGTACTTATTAATGTTAAATTGAATTTAGAACGAATACCCCGTACCAGTTTGTCAAAATGGTTGTTTGCTAATTTCTTGTAAACGGCAAGGGTCTTAAAGTTTATGTAGTTTTGCAGTACAATAGTCCATTCCCAACTGGCATAATGTCCAAACATTAAAATAATACTTTTATTTAAGCCTTCAAGTCGCTTAAATTCTTCGGGATTAAGAATTTTAAAACGTTTTTCCAGCGTTTTGTTTGAAATGGACATGGTCTTTGCCATTTCTAAAAACATATCGCACAAATGCTGGTAGAATTTTTTCCTTATAATGGTAATTTCTTTTTCTGTTTTTTTGGGGAAAACGAGTTTTAGATTTTCAGTAACTGTTTTTTTTCTATAACCAATAATATGGTACATTAAAACATATAGACCGTCTGATATTAAGTAAAGTATTTTAAAAGGTAATTTGGAAATTCCCCATAAAAGAGGGTAAACCAGCAAAAATATTAAGAATTGCATGAAATGATTTTAGGTTTGCAGGTGCAAAGATATGTTATATTTTAACTGAAAAGAAAATGTATTTAATTAGTTAAAGCAAGAGACAATATCATTTTTTCGTTTAGATTTGTTTGTTCAAAATAAAAGAATTCAATTCTTCAATTTCAAAAAGTATATTAAATGGGTAATCTGGATTTAGTTACGATCGTTATAATTGTTGCAAATGTTATAATATCCTATAAAGGATTTGGTGATTTTGGTTTTTTTGAAAAATATAAGTTCAATGTTGGGGCAATACAAAGGGGAGAGAAGGTGCGTTTGTTTAGTTCGGGATTCTTGCATGTAGATAATGCCCATTTATTCTTTAATATGTTTTCCCTGTACTTTTTTGCTCAGGTTGTTATAAATCTAATGAGCGTTTCCAGTTTTATAATTATTTATGTGGGAAGCCTTTTAATGGGGAGTTTAGTATCGTTGTATTTCCATAAGAACGAATACCATTATAGTGCTGTTGGGGCTAGTGGCGCAGTTATGGGAGTTATTTATGCAGCTATTTTATTGCAACCCGGAATGAGCTTGTATATATTTTTTATACCAATCCCTATTCCTGCTTATATTTTTGGTATTGGCTATTTATTGTATTCTATTTATGGAATGAAGAACAGTTTAGGCAATATTGGTCACGACGCACATGTAGGAGGGGCTGTTGGAGGCTATATCTTAACTTTGATTTTGGCTCCTTGGTTATTAAAAACAAACTTACTCATGATTGTCTTATTGGCGATACCAATTGTTTTGTTGTATGCTTTAAAAAAATCGGGTAAAATGTAGAATACAAGTTGTTTAGATATTTTGAAAATAGGGTGTTCTATAATCATTTATACAATGCTTACAATATAAAAAGGGCTGTCCAAAAATATCGACAGCCCTTTTTATTGATTAATCAGATCACTTACTTGTAGACAAATTCTATAGTAGAAACTTCGTTCTCTAGATTACCATATGAATAGGTTGCTATACCTGTTTTGGGATAATTATTTTCGTTATACGTATATTCGTAGATATCATTATAGTTGTCACTTATACTATCACCACTTTCTACAAAACTAATAATGTTGTGGGTGTTAGAATAAATTTCAGCACCATATTCATGATGGCTTAAAAGGTTTAAGACTTCAATGGCATGAATATTTTTAAAGGCGCTATTTTTATTGTCATATGTATAGGATTCTGTGTAACCATCATCGTGTACTATTTTCACAATGTTTTTTCCGTTTAAGGTAATTGTTTCAGTATTATATAATTCAAAGTCAGAGCTTGAAGTTTTGTTATATACTTTTACAGTAATGGTAGCATCATTATTATAACTGAGCTCATATTTGTAGATTCCTTCTAACCCAGAACCGTCGTGAAAAGTCTCTGTATAACTTGCTACTTTATTTTCAGAATTATATTCTATAGCTATAGTAGCCATTAGCTCATTTTCTGCGTAGGCATCATCTTTAATTAAATTATCATTGTCATCATAGGTATAAACATTTTTGTAGTCATCTCCATAGTCTACGCTCATTAGCTTATTGCCATCATAAATAAAAGTTTCGGTATACTCATCTTCAGTTCCCTTGTCATAAATTATTTTCTCAATAAGTATCCCATCATTTGGAGTTTCTTTAGAATCATCAGATTCACTACTACATGCTAATACACTAATAAATAAAGTCACTAGTAAAAATTGTTTTAAATTCATAATGTTTTATTAAAATTAAGCTACAAATATAAGTGTATTATCTTACAAATTATTATGCAAAAGTTTATTTTTAAAATAAATATTTATTCTTCTTTTGCTTTGCTATTATTAAGTGTGGCATAACAATTGAAATTATAGTATTGTAAATACTACTTATAATGCCTTAAAATAGTGCTTGTAAGTGTTTTAAAGGATTAAAAGAATAATTTATAAAAAACGTCAATCTTGTTTTAATGACAAATTGACTTAAAAGTATATATGAAAAAATCTAATTTTATAAGCCTTGACAGTTTGTCATTACAGGAATTTGATGAAAATTCAGAATTAATTCCATTAATGACACCTGAAGACGAAGAAGAGATTAACAATGAGTCCCTCCCAGAGACCTTACCAATACTTTCGTTACGAAATACAGTATTGTTTCCAGGGGTTGTTATACCTATTACTGCCGGACGCGATAAATCCATTAAATTGATTAATGATGCCAATAGTAGTAGTAAAGTAATAGGCGTTGTTGCTCAAAAAGATGAATCTGTAGAAGACCCTACAGCCAAAGACATTCATGAAACAGGTACGGTTGCCCGTATTTTACGCGTTTTAAAAATGCCAGATGGGAATGTTACAGTTATTATTCAAGGAAAAAAACGATTTAAGGTAGCTGAGGTTATTACAGAAGAACCTTATATGAATGCTACCATTCGGGACATTCCAGAAGCGAAACCTGCAATTAATAATCCTGAGTTTACAGCAATTATTGAGTCTATAAAAGATTTGGCACTACAGATTATAAAAGACAGTCCCAATATTCCTAGTGAAGCATCATTTGCCATTAAAAATATAGAGAGTAATTCGTTTTTAGTGAACTTTGTTTCGTCTAACATGAATCTTTCTGTAGACGAAAAACAAGCTCTTTTAGAAATAAACGATTTACAGAAACGCGCACTTACAACCCTAAAGTATATGAATGTTGAGTTTCAAAAATTGGAACTTAAAAACGACATTCAGTCTCGTGTCCAAATGGATATGAATCAGCAACAACGAGAGTATTTTCTGCATCAGCAAATGAAAACCATTCAAGAAGAATTGGGAGGTGTAAGCCACGATCAGGAAATCGAAGAGATGAAAATAAAGGCTGAAGAAAAATTATGGGATGAAAAAATAGCGAAACATTTTGATAAGGAAATAGCTAAGCTGCAACGTATGAATCCCCAAGTAGCCGAGTATTCCATTCAGAGAAACTATTTAGAACTCTTTTTAGACTTACCATGGAATGAATTTAGTGAGGATAAATTCGATTTAAAGCGTGCTAAAAAAATACTAGACCGCGATCACTTCGGATTGGAGGATGTTAAGCGCCGTATCATAGAATACCTTGCTGTTTTAAAATTGCGCAACGATATGAAGTCACCTATTTTATGTCTTTACGGGCCTCCAGGGGTAGGTAAGACATCGCTTGGCAAATCGATAGCTGAAGCATTAGGTAGGGAATATGTACGTATTTCATTAGGAGGTTTAAGAGATGAAGCCGAGATACGTGGTCATAGAAAAACATACATTGGAGCCATGCCAGGGCGTATAATTCAAAGCCTTAAAAAAGCAGGTACCTCCAATCCAGTATTCGTTTTGGACGAAATTGATAAATTGACAAATTCACATCAAGGCGATCCGTCATCAGCGATGTTAGAAGTATTGGATCCAGAACAAAATAGTGAGTTTTACGATAACTTTTTAGAAATGGGGTACGACCTTTCTAAAGTAATGTTTATTGCAACATCCAATAGCTTGTCTACCATCCAGCCAGCTTTGTTAGATCGCATGGAGATCATTAATGTCACTGGATATACTATTGAGGAAAAAGTAGAAATTGCCAAGCGTCATTTGTTACCTAAGCAATTAAAAGAGCATGGCTTAACGGGAGACGATTTAAAGATTGCTAAGCCACAATTGGAAAAAATTGTAGAGGGGTATACGCGCGAGTCTGGTGTTCGTGGTTTAGAAAAGCAAATAGCAAAAATGGTGCGCTATGCAGCTAAGAACATTGCCATGGAAGAGGGCTATAATGTAAAAGTAACCAATGAGGATGTTGTTGAGGTTCTAGGTGCTCCTAAATTAGAACGTGATAAATACGAGAATAACAACGTAGCCGGTGTTGTTACTGGATTGGCATGGACGCGTGTGGGAGGCGATATTCTGTTTATAGAGTCTATTTTATCAAAAGGAAAAGGAGGGCTTACTATTACCGGTAATTTAGGTAAGGTTATGAAAGAGTCGGCAACCATCGCTATGGAGTTTATTAAATCGAATGCAGATGAATTTGGCATAAACCCAGAAGTTTTCGATAAGTACAATGTACATATACACGTACCTGAAGGTGCAACACCTAAAGACGGGCCTAGTGCTGGTGTAACTATGTTAACATCACTCGTATCTTTATTTACACAACGTAAGGTAAAGAAAAGTTTAGCAATGACAGGTGAGATTACGTTGCGTGGTAAAGTATTGCCCGTAGGTGGGATAAAAGAAAAAATCCTTGCGGCTAAACGTGCGCGTATAAAGGAAATCTTGCTTTGTGAAGAAAACCGCCGGGATATAGAAGAGATTAAGTCAGAGTATCTAAAAGGCTTAACATTTCATTATGTCACCGATATGAGCGATGTAATTAAGATAGCGCTCACAAACCAAAAAGTAAAAAATGCTAAGACTCTATAAGTCAAGACCAAAAACCTCGATACACATCGAGGTTTTTTTTGATTTAAAATAAATGAATGCTACTGTCGTTTTAAGATAGATTTGTTTACTTTGTGGTATCATATGTTAAGAACAATAATTGCCCTTTTGTGTTTGTTTTCTTCCGTTTTGACTTATTCTCAAGTTGGGGGTGAAACGACCTATCAATTTCTTAATTTAATGGCATCACCACGTCAAGCTGCATTGGGAGGTAAAATCCTAACTAATGTAGATTATGATGTGACCCAGGGGCTTTACAACCCTGCTACCATCAATGTTGAAATGCATAACCAGTTGGCCATAAATTATGTGAGTTATTTGGGAGGTATTGGTTATGGTTCAGCTGCTTACGCTTATAATATAGATAGACATGCCCAAACACTACATGGAGGTATTACCTATATTAATTACGGATCATTTGATGGCTATGATGAGAATGGAAATGCAACAGGGACATTTTCTGGTAGTGAAGCCGCTTTATCTATGGGCTATGCATTCCAAATTGGGTATTCTGATTTTTATCTTGGAGGCAATTTAAAATTAATTACATCTAAATTGGAACAATACAGTTCCTTTGGAGCAGCAATTGATTTGGGTTTACTTTACATTGACGAAGATTTAGATTTTCATGCTGCCATAGCAGTTAGGAACTTGGGAACACAAATTACTACTTATGCTGGGTTAAATGAACCTTTGCCTTTTGAAGTAGATTTTGGCATGTCACAAACTCTTGAGCACGTGCCAATACGTTGGCATATAACACTTGAAAATTTACAAAAGTGGCCCATAGCACGTCCTAATCCTTCCCGGGTTGAAAGTGATTTAAGTGGTAACCAAACCGAAGAAAGAATTGGGTTTTTTGGACAAGTTATTAGGCATACCATTATAGGAGCTGAAATTTTTCCTAAAGGGGGTTTTAACATAAGATTGGGGTACAACTTTAGAAGATCTGAAGAATTAAGAATAGTAGATCAACGTAATTTTTCCGGGTTATCTGCTGGTTTTTCAATCAAGATGAATAAAATGCGGTTTAGTTACGCACATGCCAAGTATACGAGTGCAGCCAACTCAAACTTTTTTGGACTACAAATAGACTTGCAATAATTAAGATGGACAATAATAAAATTACCATAGCCATTGATGGCTTTTCTTCAACAGGAAAAAGTACTATAGCTAAGCAACTGGCAAATCAGTTGGGATACGTTTATGTAGATTCAGGTGCTATGTATAGGGCAGTTACACTATATGCTATGCAAAATAACTTAATAGGAGATGCCTATTTTAAAGAAGAAACACTTATTGAACAATTGCCAACTATTGATATAAGTTTTGCATTCAACAAAACACTTGGATTTGCAGAAGTTTTCTTGAATGGTGTTAATGTAGAAAAAGACATACGAACTTTGGAAGTTTCAGGTTTTGTAAGTCAAGTGGCAGCTGTTCCAGAAGTAAGAAAGCAATTAGTTGATCAGCAACGTAAAATAGGTGAAAATAAAGGCGTTGTTATGGATGGAAGAGATATAGGAACCGTGGTTTTTCCTAATGCAGATCTTAAATTGTTCATGACAGCATCAGCAGAAACAAGAGCTGAGCGACGCTATAACGAACTTATTGAAAGAGGTGATGAGGTAGATTACCAAGCTGTTTTAAAAAATGTTCAGGAACGTGATTATATGGACTCAAACAGAAAAGATTCGCCTTTAATAAAAGCTAAGGATGCTATTGAAATAGACAACTCCAATATGACCATTGATGAGCAGTTTAAAGTAATAAGTAATCTGGTAACTAAGGCTATTTCAAATGCTTAATAGTTAAGGAGATAACCACTTTAGAAGAACTACGAGGTGTTTTTGGGTTATCAAATCAAGCAATGGCGGCATCACCTTAGACCTTTGTGGCATAATTGCTGTAGTTTATAAAGCACAAATTATAATTATATAATTAAAGGGGATTGTTAAATAGCTTTCTATTTGATTTTTAGATTTAGTCGTTTATATAATTGTGTACAAGTATTAACTCCCATTTGGAGGTTTGGTGTGAAATTGTAACTTGCAGTTCATTTTTACTGAAAGCGTCGTATATGTGCGTTTTTATTCTTGATGTTACCAAAATTTTAAGTAGTAAAAGATTGATATAGCTATTATGGCAGGTATTATTTATTCATTTCATCGTTTATTTTTTTAGTTCATATGATTTTTTAGGTTGTAATGAGCTGAATTGTATAATTTTAAACGAATTTAATAATAATGCCTCATGAAAAATCTAATAAGTTTCTTTTTCACTGTCTGTTTTGTAGGTTGCTTCTATACGGTACAGGCTCAAGATATAGCAAGTGCATCAATGGATGTACCTGCCAATTACAAGAAGCGCAATCCCATTTACGATTATTCAGAAAAACAACTTAATAATACAGATACCGTTCCGGGTTTTGAAACAGCATCCAATAAACTTATGGTTACTGGAATTATTTATGAAAAGGATAGAAAAACACCAGCAAAGGATGTTATCCTCTACATATGCCAACCCGATGAGGATGGTGATTTTGTGATGAAGCGTGATAGTAATCGTAAACGATACGTACATCACAGAGCCTGGATAAAGACTGATGCCGATGGAAGGTATACATTTTACACTTTTATGCCAGGGAAATTTCTACGTACAAAAGAGCTTAAGCAAATCAATAGGGTGATTAAAGTACCAGGAAATCCTGAATACGATATGAATCCTTTCTTTTTTGACGACGATCCACTAATAGCAGATTTAACGCTTGCTTGTCGTTCTGAAGTTGTTAAAAGTATGCTGCGCCTTGAAAAAAAGGGAGCGATGCAAGTAGCTACCAGGGATATTTACCTATCAGAAAGTCGTCCGGATTTTAAATAGTAACATAACCTAAATAATATATACAAAGGCTTCTATTTAATTAGGAGCCTTTTTGTTTGCTTTACGAAGTGTGTAGTTGGGTAAATAATAGTACCAACCTAATTTTAAGCCTAATACATTAGGTGTTTTGTTAAAAAAACATTACTTTTGCACTCCTTTTAGCGAGTCGTTGGAAAGATAAGAGGAAAAGAAACAAAAATTATTTTAACACTTCTGTGTGTTAATCGCTTAAATCTTCCAAAGCATGCAGAATACAAATTTATTATCAGCACATGGCTGAAAATGCAAACAAAGCTGAAGTTGAAGCAACTGAAGCAAAAACAGCTGAAGCTCCTGTAGTATCAGAAGCACAAGCAAATCCTGAAAAATTCTTAAAAGAGTTTAATTGGCACAATTACCAGGAAGGTATTGATGAAGTTGATGACAAACAATTACAAGAATTTGAAAAACTAGTAGCAGAAAACTTTGTAGACACCCTTAACGATGAGGTAGTTGAAGGTACTGTAGTACATATCTCTGATCGTGATGCGATTATTGATATCAATGCAAAATCTGAAGGTGTTATTTCTTTAAACGAGTTCCGCTACAATCCAAACTTAAAAGTAGGAGATAAGGTAGAAGTACTAATTGATGTACGCGAAGATGCGACAGGTCAGTTAGTATTGTCTCATAGAAAAGCACGTGTAATCAAAGCATGGGATCGCGTTAATGCAGCCCACGATTCAGGTGAAATCGTTAACGGTTTTGTTAAATGTCGTACTAAAGGTGGTATGATTGTAGATGTATTTGGTATTGAAGCGTTCTTGCCAGGATCTCAAATTGATGTTAAGCCAATTAGAGATTACGATCAGTACGTAAACAAAACTATGGAATTCAAAGTTGTTAAAATCAACCATGAATTTAAAAACGTAGTTGTTTCTCATAAAGCACTTATTGAGGCTGATATTGAAGAACAAAAGAAAGAAATTATTGGTCAATTAGAGAAAGGTCAAGTACTAGAAGGTGTTGTTAAAAACATTACTTCTTATGGTGTATTTATTGACCTTGGCGGTGTTGATGGATTAATTCATATAACAGATTTATCATGGTCTAGAATTAACCATCCAAACGAGATCGTAGAATTAGATCAAAAACTTAATGTGGTAATCCTTGATTTTGATGAAAACAAATCAAGAATCCAATTAGGTTTAAAACAATTAAGCAAGCACCCTTGGGAAGCTCTTGCTGAAGAAGTTAAAGTTGGTGACAAAGTAAAAGGTAAAGTAGTTGTTATAGCAGATTACGGTGCGTTTATTGAAGTTGCTGATGGAGTTGAAGGACTTATCCACGTTTCTGAAATGTCTTGGTCTACACATTTAAGATCTGCACAAGATTTCGTATCTGTAGGAGATGAAGTTGAAGCAGTTATCTTAACTTTAGATAGAGAAGAGCGTAAAATGTCACTTGGTATTAAGCAATTAACACCAGACCCATGGACAGATATTACTGGTAAATACCCACTAGGTTCTAAGCATGTTGGTGTTGTACGTAACTTTACAAACTTTGGTGTTTTTGTTGAGTTGGAAGAAGGTATTGACGGATTGATTTATATCTCAGACTTATCTTGGACCAAGAAAATAAAACACCCAAGTGAATTCTGTGCTGTAGGTGATAAATTAGATGTTATTGTGTTAGAATTGGATGTAGAAGGACGTAAATTAAGTTTAGGTCACAAACAAACAACAGATAACCCTTGGGATGTTTACGAAAAGGATTTTGCACTAGAAACTGTTCATACAGCCGAAATAGCTGAGATAGTTGATAAAGGAGCAACAGTTCAGTTTAATGAAGACATCGTAGCTTTCATACCTACACGTCACCTTGAAAAAGAAGAAGGAGGTAAGCTTAAAAAAGGTGAATCTGCCGAATTCAAAATCATTGAGTTTAATAAAGAATTCAAACGTGTAGTTGCTTCTCATACAGCAGTATATAAAGCAGAAGAAGCTGCTAATGTTAAAGCTGCGGCTAAGAAGGCTGCTAATGCAGCTGCAGAAGCTAAGCCAACTCTTGGTGACGCTAATGATGCATTACAAGCTTTAAAAGATAAAATGGACGGTAAAATATAATTACCGATTCTTTTAAATATTAAAGAGGTTGTCTAATTTTACTTTTTAGACGACCTCTTTTTTTTACACCCTGTAAAGTTTGGACATTAGATAAAATTATTACATTAATACAGGGGCATTTCATATTGTGCACAACATTTTTTTAACTAACTTTGCTTTCCAAATACGTTTGGATAGTATATGAGTCAAAAAGTTTTACTTAACGCAAAAGAGGTAAACATCATTCTTCACCGATTGGCTTGTCAACTTATTGAGAAACATAATGATTTTTCTAATACCGTCTTAATAGGGTTACAACCTCGGGGTGTATTCCTAGCAGATCGTATAGCCAAAATATTAAAGGACGATTATAAGGTAGAAAATGTACATTTAGGTTATTTGGACATTACATTTTTTAGAGATGATTTTCGTCGGGGAGAAAAGCCTTTATCAGCCAACTCAACTAAAATAGATTTTTTGGTAGAAGATAAAAATATTGTATTTATAGACGATGTATTATATACAGGTCGCAGTATCAGAGCAGCTCTAACGGCTATTCAGTCGTTTGGTAGGCCTAACGAGATAGAGTTGCTGACTTTAATAGACAGGCGTTTTAGCAGGCATTTGCCTATTCAACCAGATTATAGAGGAAGGCAGGTAGATGTTATTAACAATGAAAAAGTAAAAGTGCATTGGAAAGAAAATGAAAATGAAGATGCCGTGTACTTAATTGAAAAATAAAATGATAAATAAAGTTTAAATTAAAAGCAACGCAGCAACTTTTACTTTCAACTTTTAACTTTTAACTTTAACAATGAGCGAATTAAGTGTTGATCACTTATTAGGAATCAAATATCTTAACCCACAAGATATTCAACTTATTTTTGAAACAGCCGATCATTTTAAAGAAGTGATCAATAGACCTATTAAAAAGGTTCCCTCACTACGTGACATTACCATAGCCAATCTTTTTTTTGAGAACTCTACGCGTACCAAATTATCATTTGAGTTAGCAGAAAAGAGGTTGTCGGCAGACGTTATTAATTTTTCTTCAGCACAATCTTCGGTAAAAAAAGGCGAAACGTTAATAGATACGGTTAACAATATCCTTTCAATGAAAGTAGATATGGTTGTTATGAGACATCCAAATCCAGGAGCTGGTATCTTTTTGTCAAAACATGTAAAGGCGAGTATCGTAAATGCAGGAGATGGTGCGCACGAACACCCAACGCAAGCATTGTTGGACTCGTATTCAATAAGAGAAAGGTTAGGGGATGTTCAAGGAAAAAAAGTGGTTATAGTTGGCGATATATTACACAGCCGTGTGGCATTGTCCAATATTTTTGCCTTAAAGTTGCAGGGGGCAGAAGTTATGGTATGTGGGCCAAAAACATTAATACCTAAATACATAGGCGATTTAGGTGTTAAAGTGGAAACAAATTTACGTACAGCTTTAAACTGGTGTGATGTAGCAAACATGTTACGAGTGCAGAATGAACGTATGGATATAAGCTATTTTCCATCTACAAGGGAATACACCCAACAATTTGGGGTCGATAGAGCCTTGCTCGACTCATTAGATAAAGAAATTGTTATCATGCACCCAGGACCTATTAACCGAGGTGTAGAAATAACTAGTGATGTTGCCGATTCGAAACAAGCCATTATATTAGATCAAGTTCAAAATGGTGTTGCGATACGTATGGCAGTGATTTACTTATTAGCATCAAAAATAAAACAGTAAGTTATGATTTTCGATCAAGATGGCAATACGTCAATAATAACTCAAGAGAAAGCAACCATCGTAGAGTTGGTAAAAAGACTATGGGGCGTTTATTCTAAATTTAAGCATAATAACATTATTGTTGTTCTAACATCGTTAGATAAAGTAAGAGTTAATGATATTATTGAGTTTCTCGAAATATCAAATAAACATAGGGGAGATAAGCATTCGTTCGTTATTGTGTCGAACAAGATTGATTTAGATAATGTGCCAGACGAAATTGTAGTGGTACCAACAATTCAAGAGGCATACGATATTATTGAAATGGAAGAAATGGAAAGAGATTTAGGTTTTTAGATATGAACCAGTTTCATCTTGCACAGATTAATATAGCCAAAATGCTAGCTCCTTTAGAAGATCCTATCATGAAGGACTTTGTTGAAAATATCGATAGAATAAATGCTGTCGCAGAAAAAAGTAAAGGGTTTGTTTGGCGATTAAAAGATGAAGACAAAGCCGTTACTTCCAATGTTTTTAAGGATGATTCATTGCTTGTTAATATGTCAGTTTGGAATGATATAGAATCCTTGTTTGAATATACCTATAACTCTTTGCATGTAGCCGTTTTTAAACGTCGAAAAGAATGGTTTTCAAAGTTAAAAATGAAGCATATGGTTTTTTGGTATGTTCCAATTGGACACGAGCCAACATTGGTAGAGGCCAAAAAGCGTTTGGATTACCTAAATGCAAATGGAGAAACTCCTTTTGCTTTTACATTTAAAAAGAAATATACTGTAACCGATTTATTAAACTATAAACCTACTACTGTATGAAGCTTTCCATATTAGGCTGCTACAGTGCCACGCCCAGAGCTTTAACAAATACTACATCCCAAGTTTTAGAAATAAACAACCACATGTTTTTAATTGATTGTGGAGAGGGGACACAAGTACAATTACGTAAGCATAAAATAAAGTTTAACAGGATTAAACATGTTTTTATTTCTCATTTGCATGGCGATCATTTTTTTGGTTTGGTAGGATTGATATCGACATTTAGGTTGCTTACAAGAGAGGCCGATCTCCATGTATATGGGCCTAAGGGGATAAAGGAGATTGTTACCCTTCAAATGAAATTAGCGGATTCGTGGACCAATTATAAGCTTATTTTTCATGAACTCAGTTCAAACGAATCGCAGTTGGTTTTTGAAGATGATAGTGTAGAAGTTTACACCATTCCATTAGACCATCGTGTGTACACCAATGGTTATCTTTTTAAAGAAAAACCTGGAGAACGTAAACTGGATGTTAACGCTGTAGAGCAGGCCAATATAAATGTAGCGTATTACCGAAAACTTAAACAAGGATTTGATGTGGTAAACGAAGATGGTGTACTAATTGACCATGAAAAAGTAACCAGCCCACCAGAACCTCCTATGAGCTACGCATTTTGTAGTGATACGGCCTATAAAGAAGATATTGTTACAATTATTAAGAACGTAGACGTGCTATATCATGAATCTACTTTTTTAGAAAAGCATGCAAAATTAGCTCCAAAAACAAAGCACTCTACAGCAAAACAAGCAGCCACTATTGCAAAAAAAGCAAATGCGGGCATGTTGCTTTTAGGGCATTACTCAACACGTTACGATAGCTTAGAGGCCTTTAAGGTAGAAGCCCAGGAAATCTTTAAGCCTGTTGCATTGTGCGATGATGGAAAAACCTTCGAGTTCCCTTCAAAATAATTTATATAAGCATCTCGGCAATATTACGTTGTAAAGAGTTTCTTTAGAGTCAATTTAAATTTGCTTAAAGATTAATTACTACAAATTAATGCTTAATTTTATAGTCGTTTTAAATAAACAATTAAAAGATTAAGACAAATAGAATTTAATAATGAATACAGATTTAAGCGGTTATAGAAAATCTTATGAAAAGGATGAACTGCGTTTAGAAGACGTACCAGAGAATCCTATGGAATTATTCCAAACTTGGTTTCATCAGGTCGATGCCTTTTTTCCAGAAGATGAAACCAATGCCATGACTGTTTCAACAATAGGCTTGGATGGTTATCCTAAAAATAGGGTGGTTTTATTGAAGCGTTACACTTTCGAGGGATTTATATTTTATACCAATTATGAAAGTGAGAAGGGAAAGGCCATCTCAGCAAATCCAAATATATGTTTATCCTTTTTTTGGCATGGAGCAGAACGTCAAATTATTATAAAGGGGAGGGCCGAAAAAATTGCTGAAAATTTAAGTGACGGTTATTTTGAGTCGCGACCCAGAGGAAGCCAGTTAGGAGCATTAGTTTCTAAACAAAGTGAAGTAGTTAAAGACAGAGAGATACTTGAACAAAAGCTCTTAGCTTTAGAAAAGACATATGAAGGCAAGGAAATTCCTAGACCTAATAATTGGGGAGGCTACATTGTTAAACCCGTAGAAATTGAGTTTTGGCAAGGTAGGGCAAACCGATTACACGATAGAATACGATATAAACTTCAAGAGGATTACAATTGGTTGATTAATCGATTATCTCCTTAAATCATCGTTGAAATACATTTATTTTCGACAGTTAATCGATTAAAAACATAAAAACACGATAAAATACATGTTTTTAATCGATTTTAACATTTTGTTAACAGTTACTTTGGGTTAGGGTTCTAATTTTACTGAACCAAATCTAAATTTACTTAACCATGAAGTTGTTAACAAAACTGTCATTATTGACATTCCTTGCCATGCTATCCTTTTCCTGCTCTACAGATAGTTTGGATGACCAAGTAGAAGACATTACCAAAAATCTTGTAGTTCCAGAGCCCAAACCAATTGAAGTTGAAATATTAGAACTTATTAATAACCACCGTTTATCAAAAGGTTTAAACCCTTTAGGTAATATGAATATTATTAAGTCACAAGCTTATACCCATACCGATTATATGGTAGAGAACAATATAGTGTCTCACGATAACTTTTATAAAAGAAGTAATTATTTAAAATCTAATGCAGGAGCCATTAAAGTTTCTGAAAATGTGGCATATGGCTATACTTCTGCACAATCTGTTGTTAATGCCTGGATTAAAAGTGAAGGGCATAAAGAAAATATTGAAGGCGATTTTTCGAATTTTGATATTTCTGCAGAAAAGAACGAAGAGGGGAAGTGGTATTACACTAATATATTCATAAAAAAATAGATGAGCCTAACTAAGGAATCTTTCAGAATGCAAAGAATGACCTAATAACGGATTAAAATTTTAATCTATAGCGATAGGTTCTTAATGCCCCAAGATGGATTCTTTCAAGGCAACCTTAAAACTTAATCTACAGTCATATTAAGTGGTAGATTATTATTGATAGCATGCATTATTGTTATTGAATTTAGCTTTAGGTAAAAAAAGCTCCCAACATTATGTTGAGAGCTTTTTTGGTTTAGTTAAAATCGTTATGCTATAAGTGAATTACTTCGTCGTAAGCATCGGCGACAGCCTCCATAACCGCTTCACTCATCGTAGGATGTGGATGAACGGCCTTTAAGACTTCATGCCCAGTGGTTTCTAGCTTTCTACCTAAAACAGCTTCAGCTATCATGTCGGTTACACCAGCTCCTATCATATGGCAACCTAGCCACTCTCCATATTTAGCATCAAAGATAACTTTTACAAAACCTTCTTTGTTTCCTCCTGCACTTGCTTTACCAGATGCTGAGAATGGAAATTTACCTACTTTGATATCAAAACCTTTTTCTTTTGCTTGCTTTTCTGTTAGACCAACACTGGCTACTTCTGGAGAACAATATGTACATCCTGGAATATTACCATAATCTAAAGGCTCAACGTGTTGCCCAGCAATTTTTTCAACACATAATATACCCTCCGCCGAAGCAACATGAGCCAAAGCTTGGCCAGGGGTTACATCGCCTATTGCATAATACCCGGGAATGTTTGTTTGGTAATAATCATTTACCAGTATTTTGTCCCTGTCTACAGCAATACCTACATCTTCAAGTCCAATGTTTTCAATGTTAGTTTTTATACCTACAGCAGACAGTACTATATCGGCTTCGATAATTTCTTCTCCTTTTTTTGTTTTAACCGTTGCTTTTACTCCATCGCCAGAAGTGTCTACATGAGTAACTTCAGCCGATGTCATAATTTTAATGCCACTTTTCTTAAATGAGCGCTCAAGTTGCTTAGATACTTCTTCATCTTCTACAGGCACTACATTTGGCAAAAATTCTACAATAGTTACGTCTGTTCCCATGGAATTATAGAAATAAGCAAACTCAACACCAATAGCACCAGATCCAACGACTATCATTTTTTTAGGTTGGGTAGGCAATGTCATGGCTTCTCTATATCCAATTACCTTTTTGCCGTCTTGTGGTAAACTTGGTAGCTCACGAGAGCGGGCGCCCGTAGCTACTATAATATGATCTGCACTATATACCGTGCCGTCAACATCAATTTTTTTGCCAGGCTTTAATTTGCCATAGCCCTTAATAACATCAATTTTATTTTTCTTCATTAAAAACTCGATGCCTTTGCTCATACCATCGGCCACTCCACGGCTACGTTTTACGACAGCGTCAAAATCTTTGTCAAAATCTTTAACAGATAATCCGTAATCATTTGCATGCTTAAGATATTCAAAAACTTGAGCAGATTTCAATAATGCTTTAGTAGGAATACACCCCCAATTTAAACATACACCACCAAGACTTTCTTTTTCAACTATAGCTGTTTTAAATCCTAATTGTGACGCTCTAATGGCTGTAACATAACCACCAGGACCACTTCCAAGAACAATAATATCGTATTTACTCATGTGTTAATTTTTAGGCTACGAATTTACGAAATCGAATTTGAATAAAGAATTTACATCGCTTTTAATTTACATCTTTAATACTACCTTTGTAGTGTAAGTATTGATACATGAACATACCAAGAACGAGTTACCCACGAATTGTAATCATTGGAGGTGGTTTTGCAGGAGTTGCCCTGGCCAAGAAACTGTCTAAGCGTGAAGTTCAAGTAGTTTTGTTGGATAAGAATAATTACCATACTTTCCAGCCACTTTTGTACCAAGTATCTACTGGTGGTCTAGAACCCGATTCGATTGCTTACCCCATTCGTAAAATACTTAAAAACTTTCCTAATTTTCATTTTAGATTGGCGAATGTTAATGAGATTGATGCAGAAAGCAACAAAGTAATAACGAATATTGGAGAGCTTAAATTTGAATATCTGGTTATTGCTTCAGGAGCCAAAACCAATTATTTTGGAAATAAAGTAATTGAGGCTCATAGTATGGCAATGAAAACCATACCACAGTCACTCAATTTAAGAAGCCTCATATTAGAGAATTTTGAGGACGCCTTATTAACATCCGATCTTAATGAGCGTAATGCCTTAATGAATTTTGTGATTGTTGGAGGTGGACCAACAGGTGTTGAGTTGGCCGGTGCACTTGCAGAAATAAAAAAAGGTATTTTACCTAAGGATTACCCCGATTTGGATACACGCTTGGCACAAATTCATATTATTCAATCCAGTGATTGTATACTGAAGGGTATGAGTAAAAAGGCATCCGAAAAAGCAGAAGATTTTTTAGAAAAACTAGGAGTAAACATCTGGAAAAATGTGAGGGTTACTAATTACGATGGAATGACCGTAACAACAAACACCGATTTAACTTTTGAAACAGCAACCTTAATATGGGCGGCGGGTGTAAAGGGCGCTACCATAAAAGGAATGGACGAAACATATATGGTAACCAAAGGTAATAGGCTTTTGGTTAATGCATATAACCAGGTTAAAGGGTTTGAACATATTTTTGCTGTTGGTGATGTAGCAAATATGCTTACCGACAGTTTTCCCAATGGCTTACCAATGATGGCTCAGCCAGCCATTCAGCAAGGCGATCAGTTAGGAGATAATCTGCTTAGGCTAATAGAAGGAAAGCCAATGGAACCTTTTGTTTATAAAGATAAAGGTGTTATGGCAACGATTGGCAGAAATAAGGCCGTAGTAGATCTTAAGCGCTTTAAGTTTCAGGGTATTTTTGCATGGTACGTATGGATGTTTGTGCATCTCTTTTTTTTAATTGGTTTTAGAAATAGGGTAGTCGTATTTGTTAATTGGGTTTACAATTATATAAGGTTTGATAGGGAAGCACGATTGATTATTAGGCCATTTAAAACCAGGCGAAAAGTTAAAGGCTAGGTTGATCTTAATTTTAAGGAAAGTAAACGAAATATATTAAGTAGTATGCTGTTTGCATTACAGTGGAATTGAAAAAGTAATGGATAAGACAGCAATTACCTTAATAAGCATAAATTAATCTATAGATCGTCAGTGAAATGCTTTCTGGTTTTTTCTTTACTGAATTTTTTTTCATTATAACTTTTAGATTGCCCTTTTGGTATTGATAATGATTGCCATTGCACTCCTCTTATAAGTTTGCCTATAAATACAATTTGTCCTACGTGATAGCCATAATGCATTAGCTGTCTGTTAACGGCTTCAATAACAGTATGTCCATGGTTTCTAATATATATAATGCGTTCCAAATCGGATACTTTTAATGATTCAAGCGCTTCAAATAAGCAAAACCAGCCTTTATTCCAATTTACATTAAGTTCTTCTTTAGATGTGAAAGTAGCTTCAAATTCAAGATCACGTTGCCTCCATTCTTTTTCGCCGTCTTCAGTCAAAAAGTTAGTCCATCGGCTTAACATATTGCCAACAAGGTGTTTTATAATAATTGAAATAGAATTAGCATCCTGGGCAAATTCTTTATTTAGCTCATCGAAGTTTAATTGTTCAAAGGTTTTGTCTCCCAGACTTTTGTAATATTTAAATTGCTTAATAACACTTGCTAAATAACGTGAATCTCGGATAAGAAAAAAGTGTTTTTATTTTAGTTTATTATATTGATATTCAGTATATTAAA
>NZ_BAABCY010000094.1:0-31144 GCF_039539345.1 Snuella lapsa
GACCAAAACCGGTTCAGTCAACACGGTGTTCATGTTTGGCCGTACCGACCACACGAACACTTAGTTATTGGCAGTAGTTTTTACTCCCTTCCATTGTTAGATTTATTCATTAATTCCGTCAACTTTCATAATCGGACGAACTTCCATTCTCCATTTTCCGTCCTCAAATCTTGGGTCAGATTTTGCAATTTCAATCGCTTCGTTTAAATCCTTTGCTAAAATGTGATAATATCCCGAAATAACTTCTTTAGTTTCGTTAAATGGTCCGTCTGTAAAACTTCCATTTTCAAAGGATAAAATACTGCCTTGCATTTCCAAAGGTTGGGCAGATTTCATTTTTCCTTCTCCAACCATTCTTTTTATAAATCCTCCGACTTTTTGAACGTGTTCTTGTTGTTGTTCTGGTGAAAGGTCTGCAACTGGATTTCCCTCACTTCTGATAAATAACATAAATTCTTTCATAATTGATTTTTTTTTAAATGATTATTTTTTATTTCCATAATGTTAAAATTAATGCTGAAGTTATCAGCATTGATAGCGTATGGAAAATATCTAAAATTAGTATTCCTAAAGGTATTTTTGCAAATTTGTAATGAGGAATACTATCAGGTAAAGTAACTCCAAACCATATTAGAGTAGCCAAACCGATTGCCGAAAATATATTGTTTGTTCCCGTCCATAATATGATGAATGCCATCATAAAAGACATAAAAAAAGCGGTAATCAAAGCTAAAAGATGTGGTGTCTTTCCCATAGCTTTTACTTCTTTAGGATTAGTTTTTAATAGTTTCATCCATTTGGCACCAAAAAGAAGAGGTGAATACCATAAGAAACCAATAAATTGAATAACTAAGGCTGTAACAAATACAGCTATATAATTGATTTGTTCCATAATGTTTAATTTATTCCTTCAACTTTTTTAATTGGACGGATTACTATTTCCCATCCTTCTTCCTCAAATCTTGGGTCTGCTCTTGCAATGGTTATCGCTTCATCCATATCAAAAGCTAATATATGATAGTATCCAGCGATAACTTTTTTGTCTTTGTTTAGTTGTGTTTCGCTAAAAACACCTTTGTTCCTTGATATTTTAGTTCCTTCCATTTCTAAAGGCTGTGCGCCCTTTAATTTTCCTGTTTTGGCTAAATTTTCAATGTAAGCTCCGATTTTTTGAATATGTAACTGTTGCTTTTCGGATGAGAGGTCGCTAACACGATTTCCATCTGAATAGACATAAAACATAAACTCTTGTTGAACTTCTCTTTTGCTATTAGATTGAGAAAAGCTGTTTGAAATAGTCATAAAGACCATTAAGGCAATAAAAATTTTCTTCATAATATGTTTAATTAATAGATTATACCTTTAAAACAATCGAGCTTGTTAAATAGGGACAACTTCTATTAATTTTTTTTGAAGCAAATTTGAATCTCGTTTATTTTTGGTTAATGAAATCGCCTTTTTATAACTGTTTTTAGCTTTTTCCGTTTCGTTTTCCAATTTATATAGTTCAGCTAAAGTTGAATGGAAAAGGTGGTTTTTGTCAATTTCGGTCTTTTCTTCAAGATTTTCTAATTCCAATATGGCTTTTTTGTTTCCTTTTACTTTGGAAAGTGCCACAATTCTATTCAGCCGTGTGATTGGTGTGTCTTCTAACTCAATTAGGCTGTCGTAAAGAGATAAAATTTCTTTCCAATCGGTTTTTTCAAAACTTGGTGCAATACAATGATTTGCGGAAATAGTCGCCAAAATCAGATAAATAGAAACTTGTTTTTCGCCAATGGCTTGATTTAGATATTTAATGCCTTTATTTATTAATTCTTGATTCCATTTCTTTCGGTCTTGTTTGTCCATTTCGATAATGGAATTGGTTGCATTCATCCGTGAATCAAAGCGTGAAGCGTTGAAATACATAAGTGCCAAAAGAGCGTAGCAATCAGATTTTTTTTCAAGAGTTTCGCTATTTACCAATATTTCGGATAACCGAATTGCTTCAAGGCACAAACCGTATCTCATGAGTTCATTTTTTTGAGTTGGACTGTAGCCTTCATTAAACAGCAAAAAAATTGTTTTTAAAACAATCGGAAGACCTTCGTTAAGGTTTTTCGGAAGTTCAAAACTCACATTGTTTGTTCGCAGTTGCTTTCTACCTCTTACCAAACGTTTATTAACTGTTTCATTTGATGTAAAAAAGGCATTTGCTATTTCTGAAATACTAAAGCCACAGAGTATTTTTAACATTAAGCAAATTTGTGACTTTTTCGAAATTTTGGGATGACAACAAACGAACATCATTTTTAACTGTTCGTCAGAAATCAGTTCTTCGGAAATTTCTAATTTTTCCAATTGTTCCGAATTTTGTTCAATCTTCTGTTCGTTAAATTCCGATTGATACTTTTTTCGCTTTAGTATGTTAAGTGTTAGGTTTTTTGCAGTTGTGTACAACCAAGCCTGTGGGTTTTTTGGTATTCCGCTGTGTTGCCAATAGTCAACTGCTTTCAGTAAAGTTTCCTGCACAATATCTTCCGCAGTTTGGACATTTTCTGTTCCGATGTATTTTGTAATAACAGAAACCATTTTTCCGTATTCATTTCTGAAAAAATGTTCGGTCAATTCTCGACTATGTTTCTCGTTAGTTTCGGTCATTTTTTAATTACTGCCAACGTTTGGGCTATGCGCAGTGCCCCGAAGGGCATTGTGTATAGGTGTTGTTGTAGCACGTTTTATTGCCCGAATTTATAACATAAACTCATTCTTCTAATTCTTGAATATGATATCCTTGCTCGGCTAGAATATTTATGATTGAATCTGCTATGTCTTTGTAACTTACTATTCTAAGGATGTTATCACAATCCTCCAGATCAGTATTCCATTTATGGATAGCGTGAATCTTGTCAAAAATAGTCGAAAGAAAGGCTATGTCACTAGGGCAAATACTAGTTCTAAATACAGAAACAATCATACTCTGTTCTCTAAGGGGTTACATGGAATCCGGTAATAAAAGCTTAAGCGGTTACAATGAGTATTGTCACTAAGCAACTGGAACAAGTGCATTGCCATATTATCTAAATGGAGTTATATGATGGAATTTAGATTAACAACGATTTTACCAATAACAGTGCGTTCTTCAAGGCTATGTATGGCATTTGGTACTTCCCTTAATGAAATAACTTTTTGTATCGCGGGATCTATCTTTTTGTCGACAATCATTTGAAGCACTGTTTTTATGTTTGTAGTTGCCTCAACATCTTGAGATAACGCTATAAATTTCTGGCTACCAGTGTCGAACCGGCTAAAGAGTTTTAGCATAAGCATATTGTAAAAGTCTCCTCCTACTAATACATACTTACCATCTTTCTTTAGCATTGGCTTGTATCTGCCAGGACATTCAAAAGAAGCCGTATCAAAAACAGCATCAAAGTCACTTCCATTTAGAGCTTTGATTGAGTCCTTTTTTTTATAATCGACAATCTCGTCTGCTCCCCAACTCTTTACCGCGCTGGCTTTTTTGGTTGAACAAATAGCAGTTACATGGATTCCCTTAGCTTTTGCTATCTGAACACCGAAAGACCCAACTCCGCCAGAGGCACCATTGATAAGGACTTTATCTCCAGGCTGAAGTTCACAAAGGATCAATCCCATCATTGCCGCTTGACCAGAGATCGGTACTGTTGCCGCCTGCTCGAAGGAAATCTCGGCTGGTTTCTTTACCAGATCTGCAGCATCTACTAAAGCGTACTCGGCAAACCCTCCGCCAAGAATTTTCCGTGTTTCAGCCACAACGGCATCACCGACTTGAAATCCTTTAACCCCCTTACCAATAGTTTCAATGGTTCCCGCAACATCCATACCCAGCACTCTACGTCTCTTAGCTGGTTTGAATAATCCAAGAAGCATCTTTATTACAAAGTAGTTTGCACGAACCATATGCCTGTCTGCTGCGTTGACAGAGCAGCACTTGACTTTTACTAGGACTTTGTTTTTGCTTGGTTTCGGTATTTCCCAATCATTTATAAGTTCCATTACTTCTCTTGGGTCTCCGTACTGTCGAAAAACCAAGGCGCGCATAAATCTATTTTCCAATTTTAATTCTTTCATTTCTGTTTAATTCACTTTATTTAATCAACAAGGAACCACTAGCAACAAACAGGAAACAGAGGAACAAACGCAATACCATGTATGAACTTGGCATATAGTAGGGTTCAGCCTCAATCTTGTTTTTCCAAGTAGACCAAATTTTGAACCGTAAAATTGGGATGCCGAAGTTCCCTTTTCATTGACTTGGGTTAAGAAATCAACTCCGAACCCAATTCACATGTAAAGACTAAAACTGAACGAGAATCTGATTTATTTAACCAGACGTTTGCGAATTCGACTAAGTGATTCCGGCTTTATACCCAGATAACTGGCGATTAGATATTGTGGAATTCTATTCAGAAGATCAGGAGAATTTTTTTGTAGATTTTGATACCGTTTTTCAGGAGATAGCTTTATGAAATCATCATACTTTATTTGCTGATTTGCTAGCTGGTCTGCAAGAACAGTTGTACTCGCAGTCAAGAGCCTTGGTACTTTTCTCATTAGTTCTGCACTCCTCTCTGCTGTGCTTACCGCCACAATGCAGTCTTCTAAACATTCTAAGTAATACTCTGAGGGCTTTTTAGTGCTATAACTAACATTCGTAACAGGCTGTTTTTCAGTATAAAACCCAGTGACCTTAACCTCTCCGTCTACCAGATAATAAGAATACACGCACCCCTTAAGTACAAAATAGCACTCGCTGGCTATTTCTCCTTCGGATAACAAAATCGCTCCCTTTTTAAATGATTTTATCACGTTCTGTCGTGAAATATTCTCCATTTCCTCCTCGGAGATTTCAAGATAGTCAGACAAAAAATCAAATATTACGTTATCCATTCAAGCCTATTAGATTTCTTAATGTGTTACAACTAGTTATATCTTTATATTTTATACTGTTTATCGGTTTCTAATTCCGGATAAACCAAATAATTATTGAGCATATTAATTTTTAATTTGGTTTGCTTTTTCAAACCTATATAAAGTGTTTAACCAAATATACATAAAAACTATATTTGAAATATACTAATTCTTACAATTATAGAACATTTAGTAATTCTCAGATATTCTTGGTGTTTTATTTGTGTTAATATTATCATTAGCCATCATGGATTTCAGGGCTACATCAAGGGGACTCTCAATTTTTAACAGGTCTTTCTTGGAAACATGGGTATAGATCATTGTTGTTTCTGGCTTAGAATGTCCCAGGAGCTCCTGTATATACCTAAGGTCGATGCCATTTTCGAGTAAATGCGTTGCATAACTGTGCCTTAAAGTATGCGGAGTGACCGTTTTGGTAATTTTGGCCGCTTTACACGATCTTTTTAAAAAGGCCCTCACACTTTCAGGGCTGTATTTCTGTTTGGGCTTACCCTCTGCGAAGAAAACAACAGGTTTATAAGTGGTTATGTAATTAAACAGCACTGGTATAAAACTTTCGGCAAGAATCACATTTCTGTCTTTACGGCCCTTGCTATTTTTTACAATAATTTGCCTTCGGTCAATATCAATATGGTTAAGTCTTAAATTAATCAGTTCACTGATGCGCAGTCCGGCAGAGTATATTAAAGCCAATATGGCCCTATGCTTTAGGTTTTTGGTACATCTTAAAATATCTATAACCTCTTCCTTTGATAACACGGTAGGTAAAAATTTAGATCGTTTAGGTCTGGTTAAGGTAAGATTTTCAATCTGGGTCTGTGGATTAAAAGCTATAAATAGCTTTAAGGCACTAATGAATTGCCTGTGTGTACTGATGCTATATTTTCGCGGAACAAACACATTCTCTATGAAGCGCTCTACATCTCTGTTTTTTATATTTTGAATCGGTATATCATTTACATATTCAAAGAAATCTGCAATAAAGGTAAAATAGGTTTTGATGGTACTTTCACTGTAGCGTTTACCTTTTAAATAAGAAACATATGCTCTAATAATCTTTTTGTTATCTTCTGATATAACCCGTCCCTTTCTAACTCCATTATTTTCAGGTACTTTAAGAAGGGATGGGGTTTCGATGATATGGGCAATTGATCTAAATGAATTTTTGATAAGCTGAACCCTAGAATCCGAAAAACCGCAATGCCAATACTTCTTGGAGACACTCCAAAGAAATAGATTTGTTTGCTTTATGGCGGCTATGAGTCGATTATCATATTTGAAAATGACAATTAGAGAGTCTACTTTTTTGTAGTATACTCTTTTTAAAACAATATCGGGCAGTGTATTCATGTACCAAATTTCCTGATTAAGAATAATATTTACTTATTTATACACGTTTATATACGTATATATACGTTTAAAACTCAGTTAATGAAGATTAAATATTGTCTAGCTTGCAAAAAAGAGCTGAAAGGGCGCTGCGATAAAAAATTCTGCGATACGCAGTGCAGGAGTACGTACCACAATACCAATAGGCCTTTTCATGAACTGTCCATCCAAAAGATCAATAGTGATTTGAGGAGGAACAGAAGTTTGTTGGCCCATTTTTGCCCCAGTGGCAAAAGTACCGTTGAAAAGGAAGTCCTGGCAAGATTAGGATACAAGTTTGAACTGTTCACCCATATATTTCCTTTTAGCACAGGAACCTATTTTTTTTGTTATGAATATGGCTATCTTCCTGTACTTGAAAACGGAACGGAAAAAATGTTAATTGTCCATAAGCAAGATTATATGGATAATTTAAGTTTTCATCCTTGGAACTTTAAGATCATAAAGCACCGTTCGAAGTAATCCATACCTATCAATATTAGTTTTCACTTGAGGTTTGCTTAGTAAATTGTAAAGTGACAAGGGAAAAGCAAGGGAAAAGCAAGAGGGCAATGCGCTAAAGCGGCATTGCGTTATTTAATATTTTATAATTAACTGTAAATCAATTGCTTGAAATATTAAAATCAGGTTTATTCCTTGGAGCAAATACCAAAATTATGTTAACACCCTTGGAAACGCCCATAAACACTGGGGAGCATTAACATAATCAAGGAAAAGGCTATAACATAAACAGATGAAACGTCGATTTATGAGCATCAATTTCTACCAGGACACCGTAGAACGGTTCAAGAGTTTTACAGTAAATCACATTTTTCTGGACACTTTTATATTTTATCAAAGCCAGTTAAATGAACCAATCACACCTCCGAATCCAATGTTTTACTGCAAAAAACTACCATTTTATTAGGGTTTACAGAGGTTTTGCAGCAAATCCTTTTTTACTGGATTCTTACATTACATTCTTCATCCCTCATTAACAGTGGTTTTACGGAGTAAATGAATTATGTAGCGTTGCGCCAGCACGCTACCCTCTTGCTTGTCATTTCATCATGCATGCATGGTGAAACTTTCCAACAACTGATTTTTCTATCAGTTGCCCCCTTTAGAAATTATTTTTGCCTTGTTTATTGTTTCAGTTTTTTCATTTAAACAATATTTGAGCATATCAAAAATGGAAGGCAAAATTTTGTCTCAAATTTTCAAGTGAAAAATTGGGGGAACCCCTGGGGGTACCGATTTTTTACGCCGACAAATTTGAACACAAATATTTTGCGACGTTTACTTTTCGAAAATATTGGATTAATATAAAGCCTTCAGAATTTTAACAGTTTGAAAGAAACTTATAATTGTTAGCCAGACTTTGTTTTAAGTCCTGCACCAGCGAACTTAAGTTCAAAATGCCATTTTGCATTTTGGGCTTGTGTTCAAGGTTATGCAATGAAGCGCTTTTCCCGAAATGGAGTAGGCGAAATGAAGGGGAATGTGCTGCAATGGGGTTTATTGTTCCACATGCTTCTTTTCATTCAGAAATCTCAAATAACGAACAAGTGTAGCCTTCCCTAAAAGTTAGCAATAATTAATTTTCTTTTTTTGTTATCCTCAGGTTTGTATTAACCTCTTCTATTCTTCTATAAAATTCCGAAAGTGGAACCTTAAAATATTTACAAAGCTCAAAAATTGTACTTGTTGAAGGGTCGTGATTTGTAGTTTCAATTCTTCCAATATGTATTCCTGTATCATCCTTAACCATTTGTTGGGTTAACTCGTTTTCAGCCCGAAGTTCTTTTAAAACTAATGCGATGCAGGACAGAAGGTCTTTATTTTTAATGTTTTTCATATATAACCCAAAGGGACAGAGAAAAAAAATCAAACACAATCACATATATGTGACTATATTTTTATATATTTACCCTGACTATTTAGAAATAGTAGTTAAATTTGCGATTCTTCTGAAAGAAAATATTAGAAGCAATTGCTTTGAATCTCGACTAGAAAACTGGTACTTTTTTATGGAAACGAGATGATAAGTACACTTGCTCACGACCCGGGGCGTGGGCTCTCTTATCGTTTCCAAGGTATACCAGTACCTCTAGTCGGTAAGTTGAGTTCCACGCCTTTTATTTGTAGAAAAAGGCCAACCTCCTCTTGCCCTTATTCAAAGCTATCTTCCCTGTATAAACTTTAAGAACTCGCATAAGATATTTAATCCAGGTCTATTATGCTACTCAGTAATTTTAAATTATTAAAGAATGGCGATCCCGCTGCTTTGGAGTATATCCATGCCCAATATAGTAGGAGTATCTTTTGGATTGGCAAGCGCATGATCAACGACCATTTTGTTATAGAATCTCTGGTGCAGGATACTTTCTTAAAATTATGGGTTCATAGGGACAGGATAGAATCACCTGAGCATATGGTACGTTTCTTAAGGTTTGTGATGAAAAGGGAATGTATTTCATTCTACAGTAGCCCTAAAAACAAGTTCTTTAAGAATGTCCATTCCTTAGAGAATTTCGACAATTACCAGGATTATATGCTAGGATATGATCCCGTAAACGTATCCGAAAATCTGAAAGATCAGGAATCCCAACAAAAAGCCGTTAACCGAATCAAAAGTGTATTGCCCTTTTTGAACGCTAAGAGAAGGCACTTGATAGAGCTCTGTTTGAAATACGGTTTCCAGTATAAAGCGATTGCCAAGGTTATGGGGTCAAGCATCACTGAAACCAGTAACGAGGTAAAGCATGCTATTGAGGACATCAAAAACATAGTCCTGCATACAAGTATTCCCAAAAAACAAAAAAGACCTCCTAACGGCATAAAGATTCAGAGCATTATGACCGAAGATCAAAAAAAAGTACTGGAACTAAGATTTAACAAAAAACATTCCTTTGCTACTATTGCCAAAGAACTTAACCTCTCCCAAAAGGAAGTCCACAAAGAGTTTATGACCGCTTATAAACTATTACAGGACAACCATGAGCAGCAATTAGAATCCGCTTAATTATGGAAAAACAAACTCTAAAACTGACACGGAAAATCCAAATATTGGTAGACCTGCCCACTAAAGAAGAAAGAAAAGAAGCACTGGACAAACTATACCAATGGCAAAACCGATGCTTTAGAGCAGCTAACCTTATTGTTTCCCATTTGTATGTCCAGGAAATGATCAAGGATTTCTTTTATCTGTCAGAAGGAATAAAATATAAACTGGCTGATGAAAAGAAAGATGAACAAGGTATCCTCCAACGCTCACGTATCAATACGACCTATCGTGTGATATCAGATCGCCTTAAAGGCGAAATCCCAACAAACATATTATCCAACCTAAACAGAACCTTAATAACTTCTTTCAATACTAATCGCTCTGAATATTGGAAAGGAGAACGTTCCCTTAAAAATTTCAGAAGGGATATGGCCTTTCCTTTTGGTCTGGAGGGAATAAGCGGCCTGTCCTATAATGCCGAGAAAAGAACCTTTTGCTTTCGATTGTTCCAGATCCCTTTTAAGACCTATTTGGGAAATGACCATTCCGACAAGAAAATACTGTTGGAACGGGTAATTAAAGAGGAAACCAAGTTATGTACTTCCCATATCAAATTGAAGGACGGCAAGATCTTTTGGCTCCCGGTTTTTGAAATTGAAAAGGAAATACATTGCCTGAAACCAGAAAAGATTGCAGAGGCCTCCCTGTCCCTTGAATATCCCATAGTGGTTAAAACCAATAAGGCAAGGCTTACCATTGGCACAAGGGAAGAGTTCCTTTATAGAAGGTTGGCCATACAGGCAGCCCTTAAAAGGGCACAGGTTGGGGCAACCTATTCCAAGTCAGGAAAAGGGCAAAAGCGTAAACTAAAGGCCGTAGAAAGGCTTCGCAAAGCAGAAAGCAATTATGTGTCCCATCGCCTTCATGTGTACAGTAGGAGGTTGATCGATTTTTGCATCAAACATCAGGCTGGAACACTCATACTATTAAACCAGGAAGACAAAGTTGGGATAGCCAAAGAAGAAGCTTTTGTACTGAGGAATTGGAGCTATTACGAACTTATGACTAAAATAAAATACAAGGCCGAGAAAACCGGCATTGAACTTATTATAGATTAACCTATTTGGTTACGAGGGTGCTTGTACACCCATAAGGTGAGGTAGATTGTTACACTCACTAAATGCAAACAGCATATACAACGCGTGGGCTCTCTTATATTCTCTTGCCTAATTATTTTTATCCCTAATCGATTACTTTATTGTATCAAATATAACAGCCCCTTTCAATATGCTCCCGTTAATCTGTGAGGAACACATTGAAAGGGACTTTTTAAGGCCTAAAAAATATTGGCTTTGGTTGGTTTGTCCACATGTTGTTCTTTCCTCTCAAACCGATCTAATAGATTTTGAATATCCTCACTAATTTTCGTCTCAATAACCCGTGCATAAATCTGAGTAGTCGATAACTTGGTGTGTCCTAAAAGCTTTGATACGGTCTCTATTGGAACGCCATTACTAAGGGTTACAGTAGTGGCAAATGTATGCCGGGCCATATGAAATGTGAGATGCTTTTTTATACCACAAGAATCAGCAATCTCCTTTAAATAGCTATTCAACTTTTGATTTGATATCTTAGGCATCAATTTTCCCGAATTTCGGGTTCTTGCATGACTTTTATATTTCTTTATAAGGTCATTTGCTTTAGGCAGTAAAGGAATTTTTATAGGAATCTTTGTTTTAGTTCTTACTGCCATGATCCATTGATTTCCATCAATTCCTATTACAATATTATCACTTGAAAGTTCTATAATGTCTATATACGACAATCCTGTATAACAACTGAATATAAATAAATCTTTAACCACTGTTAATCGCCCAATAGTAGAATTAAAACCCAAAACTCGTTGGAGTTCTTCTTTAGAAAGAAACTCTCGTTCTTTTTTTTCAAACTTAAGTTTAAACTTAACAAATGGATCTCGCTCAATCCATTCTAAATGATATGCAAGCGTAACCATTTTTTTTAATCTCTGAATATGCTTCATGGCTACATTATTGCTAATCTCACCTTGACTTGGCCTAGACCGATATGAACCAAGAAAGCTTTCAAATCCTATAATAAATTTGTAGTCCAAGTTTTGAAGATACATATCAGAGGTTTTATACTTTTCAGAAACGTAAACGAAAACATATTTTTGGGTAGTTTCAAATTTACCCATTGTAATTTATGGGCCATTGTTTGGTTATGGTACTCAAAAATATCTCTAAGGGTATATATTCTCTTATCCTCTCCTAAATACCTTGCCTTAACAAGTTCGGCCGAAGGAAGTCTTAATTCCTGCTTTAAGTCTTGATAGCATCGATGGAGGTCTGACTTAATCTTTGCTAACTCTAAGTTCAACTTTCTGGAAGCTGCACCTGAACCTTTCATTTTTTGGTTTTTGGCATCCCAAGCATTTACATCTACGATTTGCTTTAAACTAATGTTACTTTTTTTGCCATTTACTGTAATTCGAACATAAATATTGGTCTGATTACTTTTGGCTCGTTTAGCATATATCCAAAAAAGTACTGAAAATGTTGTTGAGGCACGCATAGCTGTCGTTGTTAGATTGTTAAACATTCTTTTAAACGAAAGTCAAATCAACTATGTGGGATATCAATTATTGGGTTAAATCGAAAACTGTTGACGATTAAAAAATGACTGTTGACGATTTGTGAACTTTTAAAGTTAAAAAATATTCTTTTAACTATTTGCTCAAAAACGACAAAACCCCACTAAATCATATATTTAGTGAGGTTTTGCTTCTATTTGTGCTTTTACTAAGCGGTCTGGACGGGACTCGAACCCGCGACCTTCGCCGTGACAGGGCGACATTCTAACCAACTGAACTACCAGACCGTTGCATTATTGCGGTTGCAAATATACACGCCTTTTTGAATATCTCAAACGTTTTTTTAATTTTTTTTAATTTTTTTTATTCACCCCTTCTAAGCAAACTTTTTACGCTCTATCATATAGGTCGTTAGGATGCTATCAAAATTCTGATTAATATCGGCTTCGACATATTTTATCTTATACTGTGCACACTTTAAGCGTAGGGCAGTAAAATATTCATTTACAGCTTCATGATAAGTCTCCTTGATCGTATCCGCATATAAATTAATGTAAGCACCCGTCTCGACATCCACAAAGCGTTTTGGTCTATTGTCAAAATTAAAACGTAATTCTTTGGACTTATCGAACACATGAAATAAAATAACCTCATGTTTGTTATACTTAAGATGCCTCAAAGCCTCAAAAAGCTTAGTATCCTCTATTGTGGTTTGAAACATATCGGTAAACAGAAACACCATAGAACGTCTGTGCATTTTTTCGGCAATTTCGTGCAGATAAGTATAAGTTTCCGTTTCCTTGTTCACCGTCTTTTTAACCACCATGTTACTTAGTTGTTGTAATAACATTTGATGATGGCGTTCACTGCCTTTTTCGGGGGCATAAAAATCGTAGGCATTGCTATAAACACTTAACCCGACCGCATCACGTTGCTTCTTTAGAATATGCATTAAAGATGCCGCTGCTAAAGCAGAAAATGCTATTTTATTAAGACTATCAATAGAAAATGAATTTATTTCAGGATAATGCATCGAGCTACTATTGTCTATTATAATATGGCACCGCAAGTTTGTCTCATCATCGTAACGTTTGGTATATAGCTTATCTGTTTTGGCATATAATTTCCAATCTATATGGCGTGTGCTTTCTCCTTTATTATATATTTTATGCTCAGCAAACTCAGCTGAAAAGCCATGAAACGGACTTTTATGCATGCCTGCAATAAAACCTTCTACTACTTGTTTGGCAAGCATCTCTAAGTTTTTAAACCCTCCTGCTTTATTAAGTTCGTTCTGTATATTCACGGTAAGTCAATTTACTAAAGAAAATTCATGTTATTCATGACATCTAAAATAAAAAAAGGTTTGCTGTAAATAGCAAACCTTTTAATTTTCTTATTTATATTTCTACTACAAAAGTGAATCTATAGCGTCTGTATAAGCATTTTTAGGCGCAACTCCTACCTGACGGCCTACAACTTCTCCATTTTGAAAAACTAAAACCGTTGGTATGTTACGTACACCATATTTAGCTGCAAACTCTTGATTTGCATCTACATCCACCTTACCAACAACCGCTTTTCCTGTATACTCCTCACTTATTTGTTCAATAATAGGACCAACCATTCTACAAGGCCCACACCAAGCTGCCCAAAAGTCAACTAATACAGGTTTATCACTTTTTAATACAGTTTCTTCAAAAGTTGCATCTGTTATTTCTAATGCCATAATATTTTATTTTAATGTGTTGTACTTCTTTTTAATGCTACAAAATTAGTCAAAAAAAACTCTTTACCTTACAAGCTTACAATTTGTTTTGTTTATAGCCTTATTGTTAACAATTATTTATGTTTTTCACCCCTTCTAAAAGCCTTAAGTATCAATTAAGTTTATAATTGATATCTTGTTCTTCTAAGGCATAAAGTAGTTCTTGCGATATTTTTACTTTTTGCTTTCTACTAGACATATTTAGCTTTATCTGTTCTCTTGTATCGTATATTACAAAATTAAGATGACGGTCTCCTTGATGCAAACCTATCAAATCTTTTAATTGCACTATTTTTTCCTCTTTTAAATCATCGATATTAAGCCGAACAGACAACTTCCTTGCATAGGCTTCCATAACATCATGCAACAACTGAAAACTGTTAAATTGCAATCTGGGATCACTTCTTTTACCAGTATCCTTATTGACCCATCCCTCTCTAATCAACACCTTTATAAACACAAAGTTATTCTTCATTAAGAAATGTCGGAATTTTAAATACTCTTCTCCAAAAATTCTAAATTCATAGCTATCGGTGTAGTCCTCAACAGTAAATAAAGCCCAGCCTTTCCCTTGTTTGCTCACGCGGTGCTGCACATCGGTAACCACACCGCCAAAGACTAGTTCTCTATTTACATAGGCTTCCATATTTTTAAAGAACGCCAAAGTTGCATTGCAAAAAGTAGTCATTTCAATTTTAAAATCGTCTAGCGGATGCCCAGAGATATAAATACCTACAACCTCTCTCTCTTGAGCCAGCTTCTCCATTGTCCCCCATTCTTCACAAGGCGGCACTGTGGGTTCTTCTATTTGAACCTCACTTGCTTCACCAAACAAGCTCACCTGAGCAGAATTTTCGTTCTCTTTATGTTTGTGAGCGTACTTAATGGCTTTTTCCAAAAAGGTAATGCCATCACCATCATCATGAAAATACTGAGCGCGATGCGTATCGCCAAAACAGTCGAATCCACCAGCCAAGGCTAAATTTTCAAAAGCTTTTTTATTAGCTGCTCTTAAATCAATACGTTTTGCCAGGTCAAAAATAGATCTATATGGACCTCCTTCCTTTCTATTATCCACAATAGTCATAACTGCTCCATGCCCCACACCTTTAATAGCCCCCATACCAAACCGAACAGCATTATCTTGATTTACCGAAAACTTGTAATAGGATTCATTAACATCTGGTCCAAGCACCTTTAATTTCATTCGCTTACATTCTTCCATAAAAAAGGTTACCTGCTTAATATCGTTCATATTATTAGATAACACAGCTGCCATGTACTCGGCTGGATAATGGGCTTTCAAATAGGCTGTTTGGTAAGCAATCCATGCATAACAAGTGGAATGCGACTTATTAAAGGCATAACTTGCAAATGCCTCCCAATCTTTCCATACTTTTTCTAAAATCTTAGCATCATGACCATTAGCACTAGCCTGCTCAATAAACTTAGGTTTCATTTTATCGAGTACGGCAATTTGTTTTTTACCCATTGCCTTACGTAACACATCGGCTTCACCTTTGGTAAAATCGGCTAACTTCTGCGATAACAACATCACCTGCTCTTGGTATACAGTAATACCATAAGTTTCCTTAAGGTATTCTTCCATAGCTGGTAAATCGTACTCTATCTCCTCGTCTCCATGCTTTCTCCTAACAAAACTAGGAATATATTCCATTGGCCCTGGACGGTACAAAGCATTCATGGCTATTAAATCTTCGAAAACCGTAGGTTTTAAATCACGAAGGTGTTTTTGCATTCCAGGCGATTCGTACTGAAACACCCCAACTGTTTCACCACGTTGAAACAAAGCATAGGTTTCTTCGTCGTCTAACGGGAAACTTTCAGGATCCAGGACGATACCATGCTTTGCTTTTACAATCTTAACGGTATCCTTTATTAGGGTTAATGTCTTTAAACCCAAGAAATCCATTTTTAACAAACCGGCTTCTTCAACTACCGAGTTATCAAACTGGGTCACGTACAAATCGGAATCTTTAGCTACCGACACTGGGACAAACTTGGTAATATCATCGGGCGTAATAATCACACCACAGGCATGAATACCTGTATTTCTAACCGAACCTTCTAAGGTTCTTGCCATATTAAGTGTTTCGGCCTCTAACCCAGAACCTTCCGATATGTTAAGTAACTCGTTTACCTTCTCCAGTTCCTCTGCCTTAAACTTTTTGGACAGTTCCTTTTCATCTAAACCAAAGATTTTATGCAACTTGGACATGGCAGGAATGAGCTTGGCAATCCTGTCGGCATCAAACAAAGGTAAATCCAACACACGCGCTGTATCACGAATGGACGACTTCGCTGCCATGGTACCGTATGTAATAATTTGAGCCACCTGATTGGCTCCATATTTTTCGATCACATAATCCATAACGCGGCTTCGTCCCTCATCATCAAAATCAATATCGATATCGGGCATACTAATACGATCTGGATTTAAGAAACGCTCAAAAAGTAGATCGTACTTCATAGGATCTATGTTGGTAATCCATAAACAATAGGCCACTACCGACCCAGCTGCCGATCCGCGACCAGGGCCTACCGATACATCCATATTCCGGGCTTCCCTTATAAAATCTTCTACAATCAAGAAATACCCAGGATAGCCTGTATTTTCTATAACGCCCAATTCAAAGTCAAGACGTTCCTTAACTTCTTCACTTAAAGGCTCTCCGTACCGCCTTTTTGCTCCTTCGTACGTTAAATGTCTTAAGTAAGCATTTTCACCGCGCTTGCCTCCATCTACCAGGTCTTCCTCATGCCTAAACTGTTCTGGGATATTGAAAGCGGGCAATAACACATCACGCGCCAACTGATATGCTTCTACTTTATCGACAACTTCTTGTGTATTAATTATAGCTTCAGGAACATCCTTAAACAAGGCTTTCATCTCATCTGAAGACTTAAAATAGTACTGCTGATTGGGCAATCCATAACGGTATCCGCGACCACGACCAATAGGTGTGGCTTGCTTTTCACCATCCTTTACACACAATAAAATATCATGGGCATTGGCATCTTCTTTATCACAATAATAAGTATTGTTGGTCGCCACTAACTTTACATTGTGCTTTTTAGAAAACTCAATGAGTACGGGGTTAACACGATTTTCATCTTCTTGATTGTGACGCATCAACTCAATATACAAATCTTCACCAAACTGCTCTTTCCACCAAAGCAAAGCTTCCTCAGCTTGGTTCTCACCAACATTAAGCACTTTACTGGGTACCTCTCCATAAAGGTTTCCTGTTAGTACAATTAAATCTTCTTTATATTGTTGAATAAGTTTTTTATCGATTCGCGGCAAATAGTAAAATCCGTCGACAAAGGCATGAGACGATAGTTTTGCCAAGTTATGGTATCCATTTTTATTTTTAGCAATTAATACAATCTGATAACCATTATCCTTTCTTGACTTATCGGTATGATCTTCGCATACAAAGAACTCACAACCAATAACAGGTTTTATTTCTTTAGCTTGTGGCTCCTCTCCCCTTTCAATTGCCTCTTCATTTTTTGCTTGAACCGACTTATTATGATTATTAACTGCTTTTACAAAATGAAAAGCCCCCATCATATTGGCATGATCTGTTAATGCTACCGCTGGCATTTTATGTGTTGCAGCAACTTTAACTAAATCGGGAATGCTAATGGTAGATTGTAATACGGAAAATTGTGAATGATTGTGTAAGTGTACAAAATCAACATCCGCTAAATCGGCCACATTCTGCTTTATTTCTTCTGTAGAAATGGTGCTTGTTTCCGCCTTTTGGATACGCTCACGAATCTTAGCACTTTCTTTTTGTAAATTAATGTGCTTTAAGCCTATAAGCTGAATGGTTTGCGGATTGGCTTCTTTGAAATTTTGAAAATAATCGGGGGCAACATCCAGTTGCTCTTTGGTATATTCTTCTAAACGTACTAATTCAAAGAAACAACGAGTAGTGGCCTCTACATCGGCAGTCGCATTGTGAGCCTCGGAAAAAGGGGTATCGAATAAAAATTCATGGAGTTCTGTAAGTGTTGGTAGTTTAAATTTGCCCCCTCTACCTCCAGGGATTTTACACAAACTTGCTGTATGTTCGGTACAGGTATCTAAAACTGGTAATTCCTGTAGCACATTAGCAATATCTTGACGCACAAATTCGGCTCCCATAATATTGAGATCGAACTTAACGTTTTGTCCAACTACAAATTTCGTTCTACTTAAAGCACTATTGAACTTATCTAAAACCTCAACCATTGACACACCCTGCTCCTGAGCCAGTTCTGTAGAAATACCATGAACTTTCTCTGCGTCGTATGGAATATTAAATCCATCTGGTTGCACCAAAAAATCTTGATGTTCGATACAGTTTCCCATAGCATCGTGCAACTGCCATGCAATCTGAATACAACGCGGCCAATTATCAACATCGGTAATCGGCGCATCCCATCTTTTAGGTAATCCGGTGGTTTCTGTATCAAAAATTAAGTACATAAGTAATTGTCTATCTGTTGATTTGTTTATTCGTCAAACACTAAAAACGAAGTGTATAAAAATACATAGATTTTGTACTTTTCAACAATGAAGTTATAAAGAGTTTTAAACATAAGAAATGCCTTGCTTTAACTACTAACGCTGAAAATTAGCTCCTATACGCCTATCTGAGCCACATAAGTAATTAGGCATAAAAGCTGGAAACTAAATTTATTATTTCTTTCCAATTTCCCTTGTTCCTGTGCCTGACTCTAATCCCACATTAAGATCTCCCAATTCCTTTCGGGCAGCATTAACAATTTCCATGAGTTCTTCTGCCCTTTCTGGATAATACGCAATTACATTGTATTGTTCCCCTGGGTCACGCATCATATTATAAAGTTGTGATGTTTCAACTTTCATTTGCTTTCTTGGACCACCATGTCCATCGCTTCCCGGTTTTGTATTATACGATGACCATGTATGAGGCAAAACCAGTTTCCAGTTACCTTTACGTACTGCATTTAAATTGTTCTTACCGTAATAAAAAAGCACATCTTTACGTGGTTTTAAATCGACATTCCCTTTCCATAAACCAGTAATATCTACACCGTCTATTTTAAGTTCAGGCAATTTAGTTCCAGTAATCTTTGCGAAACTCGGCAAGATATCAATAGCACAGGCCAACTGATTACAAATAGTGCCGGGAGGTGTTAATTTAGGCCATTTAACAATAAACGGCACTCGTTGTCCTCCCTCCCAACTGGTTGTCTTACCTTCCCGCAAACCACCAGATGACCCCGCATGGTTTCCATAATTTAACCACGGCCCATTATCGGTAGTAAAAATAAACACCGTGTTTTCTGAAATACCATTGACCTGTAATGCTTTTTCTATCTCACCTACACTCCAATCGATCTCCATCATAACATCTCCATAAAGCCCCTGTTCACTTTTCCCTCTAAACTTATCTGATACCCCCAATGGAACATGCCCCATACTATGTGGCAGATATACGAAGAAAGGTTTATCGGCATTACGATTAATGAAATCAACAGCCCTTTCGGTATAAAGCGTTGTTAATTTGTCCTGTCCTTCTAAAGTTGTTATATATTCGGCAACTTCATTTCCTTCAATCAAAGGCAAATCTGGATGTTTTCCAGCACCCTTTCCAACAGGATGCCGTTTCCCGTCAACACCAATTGGCCACATATCGTTTGAATATGGCAGGCCTACATATTCGTCAAAACCGTGCTGTAAAGGCAAGAACTTCTTATGGTGTCCCAAATGCCATTTACCAAAAACACCTGTGGCATATCCTTTTTCTTTTAACATTTCTGCTATGGTTGTTTCGTTAGGATGCAACCCTGTATCACTATGTGGAAATAATGCTCCCGAAACACCTATTCGGTTAGGGTAACAACCTGTCAAAATCCCTGCCCTTGACGCACTACAAACGGGTTGCGCAGCGTAAAAATTAGTAAAGCGCATACCTTCAGCAGCCATTCTATCCAAATTAGGAGTCGCAAAACCCGTTGCTCCGTAACAACCTATATCGCCGTACCCCATATCGTCCACAAAAACAATAACAAAATTTGTCGGTTTATCTTTTACTTTCTGCTGCTTTGTCTTCGATGTACATGAAATAACAATAAGTGCGTTTACAAAAAGTAAACTTCGGAAAAGGAACTTCATAAGGAATAGGTTTTTAGTTAAGGAAATAAATATAACTTTTTTATTCAGAACCTTATAACATAAAGCGCAAAGCAAGCATTATAAAAACTTCCTTTTTTAATAACACCTGAACTCCTATCGATAAAGATTATTATCGCTCCGAAATTATTTATACTTTTATGACCCATCAAACGGAACATTATGAAGATTAAATTATTTTTTATGTGTATTGCCTCAGTATTTTTTATGAATTGTTCATCTCCAGATATAGCTTTATATGTTGGCACGTATACCTCCGGGGAAAGTGAAGGTATCTATAAATTTCAATTCAACACTGAAACTGGAGAACTTAGCCAATTGCAATTGGTCGGCAAAACAGAAAACCCTTCGTTTTTATCTTATTCTCCAGATCGAAACTACATATACGCAGTTAATGAAACCGAAAAAGGCTCAGTATCTGCTTTTAAAATGGATGACAACGGCAAGTTGTCCCTCCTTAACACAGTTAATAGCAACGGAGCTCATCCTTGCCACATTGCCATCAATACAACAGGCAATCGCGCCGTAGTCTCTAACTATACAGGAGGTACAGTTTCATTATATTCCATACAAAGCAATGGGCATTTGGACGAGGCTTATAAAGTATTTAACCACAATGCACCTGATAGTATTTCGCATGCACACTCTGCTCAATTTTACAAAGACAAACTTTATGTTTCAGACCTAGGAAGAAATGGCGTTTACAATTACCAACTATCTGAAAACCAAGAAGACTATAACTTAATAACACCTTCTATTGTAAGCATGACCGAAAATGCAGGGCCAAGACACTTTTCTTTAACAAACGATGGCCGATTTGCATATATTATAAATGAATATGCCAATACAGTGACCTCTGCTAAAAAAAACGGCAACCATTTTGAACCCCTAGAGAACGTTTCGACACTTAAAGATGGCTTTAATGGTGAAAGTTATTGTGCAGACATTCACTTGTCTAAAGACGAGCGTTTTTTATATGGTTCCAATCGCGGCGAAAATACCATTGTAGTCTTTAAAAGAGATAATATATCTGGTAAACTTGAGAAAATTCAAAATATGGATGTCCATGGTAACTGGCCACGAAACTTCTCGTTAGATCCTTCTGGAAACTTCTTATTGGTAGCCAACCAAAAAAGTAATAATATTAGTGTTTTTAAAATAGATAGCAATAGTGGCAAACTTTCCTTTTTGCACTCAGTAGACCTGCCTTCTCCGGTTTGTCTTCTATTCTAATCTTTTTGCCAAATCCCGAGACAGAACCCCAAGGAACTCTTTTCGATTAAAGCGTTGAAAATTAAAAAAATATAGTATCTTTGCAGCCTTATTAATAACAGAGGTCGAGAACCTCATTAATTAATTATTATGCCTGTAAAAATTAGACTACAAAGACACGGTAAAAAAGGAAAGCCTTTTTACTGGATCGTAGCCGCAGATTCGCGCGCTAAAAGAGATGGTAAGTACTTGGAAAAATTAGGTACCTACAATCCAAACACTAATCCAGCAACAATCGATTTAAGTGTTGATGGTGCTGTAAAATGGCTACAGAACGGTGCACAGCCAACGGATACCGCCAGAGCTATTTTATCTTACAAAGGTGCTTTATTGAAAAACCATCTTACTGGTGGTGTAAAAAAAGGTGCTTTAACCGAAGAGCAAGCTGAAGCAAAATTCAATGCTTGGTTAGAGGAAAAAGAAGGTAAGATCGGAGCTAAATCTGAAGGTTTAGCAAAAGCCCAAGCCGATGCGAAAGCTAAAGTTCTAGAAGCTGAAAAAGCGGTTAATGAAGCAAGAATTGCTGCTGCTGTACCTGCTGTTGAAGAAGCTCCTGCAGAAGCAGAAGCAACAAACGAAGAAGAATAAAAAATAATATTTTTTATACTTTTAAACTCCGATATATCCTATCGGAGTTTTTATTTTAACACCACTATGCAAAAAGACGACTGTTTTTATTTAGGGAAAATTGTAAAAAAATACAGTTTTAAAGGTGAAGTTCTAGCAAAACTCGATACCGATCAACCTGAACTCTACGAACATTTAGATGCTATTTTTGTGGAATTACGAAACAACCTCGTCCCTTTTTTTATTGAAGCCTCTCAATTACACAAATCTGAACTGCTTCGCATAAAATTTGAAGATGTTGATAGTGAATTTGACGCTGATGCCATTATAAAATGCGACCTCTATTTGCCTCTAGATTTGCTTCCCAAGTTAGAAGGCAATAAATTTTACTTTCACGAAGTAATAGGCTTCTCTATTGAAGATATTTCTTTTGGAAAAGTAGGCATCATAAAAGGAATAAATGACACAACGGCCCAAGCTCTTTTTGAAATTGACAGGGAAGGTGCAGAAATTCTAATACCTATGAATGACGAATTCATTGTAAAAGTAGATAGGGAGAAGAAAACGATTATCGTAGACGTACCTGAAGGGTTAATTGATTTATACCTGTAGGAAATCACAAAAATTGAAAATTACCTTGAAACCGTTTAAATTCAAACTATTTGAAGTAGGACAAGACCAATGTGCCATGAAAATAGGCACCGATAGTGTATTACTGGGAGCCTGGACTTCAATAGACCATAAACCATTTTCAATTTTAGATATTGGAGCAGGCACTGGCATTATTGCTCTTATGTTAGCGCAGCGCAGTTATGCAGAACTTATTGATGGCCTCGAAATTGACGATGCTGCTTATGAACAATGCACCGAAAACTTTGAAAACTCGCCTTGGAACGATCGCCTTTTTTGCTACCATGCTTCACTAGAAGAGTTTACCGACGAAATTGAAGACAAGTACGATCTTATTGTTTCGAATCCCCCATTTTATTCCGAGGACTACAAAACCAATAACTCACAAAGGGACATGGCCAGATTTAGTGATGCCATGCCTTTTGAACACTTGATTGAAAGTGTTTCCAAATTATTATCTGCATCTGGCAAATTTTCTGTAATCATACCTTCTAAAGAAGGCAAAGGCTTTATTGATCTAGCTTCAAAATTTGGACTTTTCGCGAACAGAATATTGCAGGTCAAGGGATCCCCTACATCAGAAATAAAACGTAGCTTAATAGAGTTTTCATTCAAGCAAGGTGTGACTGTACAACGAAAAGAGCTCATTATTGAGACTAACAGGCATCAATATACCCAAGACTATATTAACCTCACCAAGGATTTCTATTTAAAAATGTAGTTTGCTACAAGCCAGAAATAATAGTTGCCTCCTCAAGAGAGTCCTTTAAACTTTTTAAGCCAGTATCTGAAACATTGGTTTTCCATAAATACAGTTTTTGAAGGCCTTTTAATTTTTGAAGGCTTTGCAAGCTGGCATCGCTTATAGGGTTTCCATAAAGGTTAAGATACTCTAAATGTTTTAAGGATTCGAATGCTTTTACACCTGTATCGGTAAGATTGGCATTACTCATTCTAAGGGCCACAAGGTTTTCTAGTTGACCTAACTTAGACACTAGATCCTCTTGTATGGGCACTCCAGAAAAATCCAACCATATAATATTTGTTTTAGCTTTTAAAAGCACATCTAATTTGTTGGCTGTTAAAGGCTCTTTATTATATGATGAATATGTTACTTCTAACAGGGTACTATTACCTGAAACTGTCTTTATCTTAAAACCTTCAGCTCGAATTGAAGCAATAACCTTGTCGTCAACCTCCTTTAAATCCAAGCTTTCAATAAACGTCTTTTTTAGACCAATACCTACATCCCTTAAATAAGCTTTAATACGATCTGTAAGGTTAAGCTCCACAACTTTTTTGTCAAAAGGCGCACCCTCATCAATCCACCACTGTACAAGCATCGTTTCTTCATTTGTAAGCGGTGTTCGCCCTTCTGTTGGCATAAACTCTTTATGCGTTGGACTTAAAGTTACACGTCTATAAAGCTCGCTTTCATTAGCATTTCCTGAAACAATAACTTTTCCGTTTTTACCACCATTTAATATACTTTCCTCATCTGTCAACAATAAATCGCCTTTAGCCTTGTCGTTATTGTGACACACATTACATTTTGATTCAAAAATAGGATGTATTACGTCTTCATAAACCAATGCCTTATCTAAATCGGTTATACGTTCCCGAATGGGCTTCATCCCCGCTAAGGTTCTAATAGGATTAGGAGCATGTTCCAGCAAATAATCCGATCCATGTGTTAAATTCCCTCCGTTATGCCCAGCTACAAATAATAATGACACAACTACAAATACCAAAACAGGATAGCTCTTTTGGGTCCACAGTACTGTTTTTTGCTTTCGCTTTATAAAAAAAAGCAAAAACGTTATCAAGGTCATTACAATACCTGTCCACTTATGAATATTTAAAGTAGCTTCGTTATAACCTCCATCTGAAGCTAACATTAAACCTAGAAGAACGGAAAAAACGCCCGATAAAGCACCTGCTAAAAACGCATAGGATATGGCAAGGTTTAAATCTACTTTCTTCTTTAATGAGAGAAGTTCAAAAAAAACGGCCAATATTATAAAACCGATAGGCAAATGCACAAGCATTGCGTGAAACCTTCCAAAAAACTGATAGATATTAGTCTCTAAAAAAAATGTCATGTACTAAACTTACTATATTAAAACCCGTTTACAAATATCTTTTACGCCATTCTTGCATCATGTGTACATTAATAGCCCATTGATCGGCTAACGGCTGCCTTGTATACGGCATGGTCCACATATAGTTCGCAGGCCCAAACTCTGTAGTCATTGTTAATGGTTCGTCTGCTTCTTTTTTATAGTTTACTACCTTATCCCACCAAGCATAATGTGCATCGACAGCTCTTTGCCATTCGGGTGCCCTTGGCTCACTAACTTGAGGGCCTTCTTCGTGACCTACCCTCGAATGTATATGTGAAGTACGTTTTAACGCCTTGTCTACGGTCTCTTTCTGGTTACCCAATAAACTTTCTGATACAACACACCAATGCGAAATATCTAAAGTTAACTGAAGATCTGGAATAGCATCAATAAAATGACCACAAATATGTGGTGCAAACAACATACGTCCCCGGTGTGTTTCTTGATAAACGGGCACGCCTGATGTCTTGGATTCTTGAATAGCAAATTCCATTAATTGTTTACTTTCTTCAAATGTAAAGAAATCTTTTCCCGCATGGCAATTAATAAAATCTGGTTTTCTGGAAATTACTTTTCGCAAATTATTAGTATAACTTTCTTTATGGGCCATAAAGTTTGCGCCTCCACTGCCTGTTAAAGCTCCAAACCTTAGACCGTATTTATCCAAAGCTTCGTATAAGGCCTGTTCACTTGCTTCATCATGGGGGAACCAATCTTCTATACCGTCGTAACCTTCCTTTTTAGCGGCCTTACAAAAATCGTCCATAGAGCCATTAAAGCCCCATCGTGTTGCATATATATTAAGGGAAAATCCTTCTTTTGACTCTACGCTTTCGGGTAAATTCATACTATTTAAAAACAGTCCTGCTCCTGCCGCACTTGCTGTTGTTATAAATTGGCGTCTTGTTTGCTTCATTTATTATCCGTTCTTTAATTATATAAGTAGGTCTTTAACGACGCGTCCATGCACATCGGTAAGTCTAAAATCCCTTCCTTGAAAATGATACGTAAACTTCTCATGGTTTATGCCTAACTGATTCAATATTGTGGCTTGTAGATCATGAATATGCACCCTATCTTTTACACCATAATATCCTATTTCGTCAGTTTCTCCATAAGAAATACCGCCTTTAATACCACCTCCGGCCATCCAGATACTATAAGCCTCGGTATGATGATCCCTACCATAATAAGGCATAATACGACCACCCCTATTTTCACGCATTGGGGTTCTTCCAAACTCACCTCCCCATACTACTAAAGTATCATCTAAAAGTCCGCGCTGCTTTAAATCCTTAACCAGAGCTGCCATGGGTTGGTCTACCTCCCCACATTTGGTTTTTAGGCCTTCGTTTAGAGATGTCGCCTTGCTGTCGCCGTGCATGTCCCACCCCCAGTGGTATAACTGAACAAAACGCACGCCCTGTTCCACCAAACGTCGGGCTAGCAAACAATTGTTCGCAAACGACGCTTCTCCTTGTTTAGCTCCATACATATCCCGGATGTATTCGGGCTCTTTGGAAACATCCATAACATCCGGCACTGATACTTGCATTTTAAATGCCATCTCATATTGTGCGATACGGGACAAGGTTTCGTCATCATTAAACTCTTTGTATTGCGTCCTATTAATTTCGTTAATGGCATCTAGCGACTTTTTGCGTATATCGCGACTCATGCCATTGGGATTTGACACATAAAGGATAGGATCTCCAGAATTACGACATTGCACTCCTTGGTATTCTGAAGGCAGAAAACCACTACCCCAAGCGTTCTTTCCGGCACTTGGGTTCTTTCCTCCTGAAACCAGTACCATATAGCCTGGTAAGTTTTCATTTTCCGATCCTAAACCATAGGTTACCCAAGCACCAATACTCGGTCTCCCCGAACGTGCGCTTCCCGTTTGCAATAATAACTGCGCTGGGGCATGGTTAAACTCATCGGTATGCATTGATTTTACAATGGCTACATCGTCGACAATTTCACTAAAATGAGGCAAAGCATCAGATACATACGTTCCAGATTGCCCATACTTTTTAAAATTAAATTGAGGCCCTAACATTTTGGGTACACCTTGTATAAAAGCAAAGCGTTTACCTTCCAATAGTGATTGCGGACAATCTAATCCATGAAGCTTTTGTAATGCTGGCTTATAGTCGAACAACTCTAATTGTGAAGGAGCTCCTGCCATATGCAAATAGATAACCCGTTTAGCTTTTGGCAAAAAATGCGGAAGGCTGGCTGGATCTAAACTGTTAACTGTATTATTACTCCCAAACATATATTGCGGCCCCATTAGAGAAGTCAATGCAATCCCTCCTAAACCGGTACTACATTTCTTGAGGAAGTGTCTTCTTGTAGTAAACTCTAATTTTCTCTTTTGTGCTTCGTTGTATAAATCCATAGTCCAGTTTAGCTTTTTACAATAAATTCGTCCATATTCATCAAAACATTCATCATGATGGTAAGTGATGCCAGCTCTAAATTGTCTGTTTTAACCAGTTGAAAGGCTTCTTCTTTATGAGCTTGATAATACGCTTTAGTATCTTCAAGTAACTTTACTAGTATTGTCGTTTTATCAGGCGAAATATTTTTACCAATTACTTTTGTATAAGCTGCTTCAACCTTAGTCTTATTATCTCCATCTAAGGCTTCTATTTGCTGCGCCAAGTGCATGGCTGCTTCAAAATACACTGGATCATTTAGGGTTACTAATGCCTGAATGGGTGTATTCGTATTAATTCGTCGCGATAAACACGATTCTCTTTCGGATGCATCAAAACTTATAAATGAAGGATAAGGACTTGATCTTCTTAAATATGTGTAAAGCCCTCTACGATAAGCGTCTTCATCTGGACTTGTTTGCCAGGTATCATTACTATATACAACTGTCCAAACTCCTTCTGGCTGATAAGGCATAACGCTTGGACCATACATTTTATCACTCAACAGCCCCGATACGGCCAATGCTTGATCTCTTATTTGTTCTGCCGACAAGCGCACACGGGAACTTCTTGCCAACCATTGGTTATGGGGATCTATTTGCTTAGCTTCTTCTGTAATTACAGAACTTTGCTTATAGGTTTCTGAAAGCACTATATTTCGTATCAAGGTTTTCATACTCCAATTCCAATCTTTAGAAAATCGCAAAGCCAGCCAATCCAACAATTCTGGATGTGTCGGTCTCTCTCCTAAGGTTCCAAAATCTTCTGAAGTTAAAACAATCCCTTTACCGAAGAGCTTAGCCCAAAAACGGTTTGCAATAACCCGCCCTGTAAGATAATTATCCTCACTTACGAGCCACTCAGCAAGATCCAACCTATTTTTAAATTGTCTATTATTAACATTAAATAGTTTTGGGATATCGGTTTGCACCGTATCTCCTAGCACCAACCAATTTCCTCGGTCGAACACCTGAGTTAACCTGCTAAAATCATTAGGTTTTTCTACCATTACTGGTGTTGAATGCTTAAATTTAGCATTTAACAATGCATCTATTTTATCGTAAATTTCAGGAGATGTCCCATCGTTTGCAACAGGCAACTTTTCCGCCAACAAAAAACCATCTAAAAAACATAAATAATCCGTTGCGCTGCTTGTAAACTGAAAATATAGATCTGCTGTTTTTGCATCTGTTTTAATAGCAACAGGTACATTTGTAAAGCCATTGGACTTATTTAATATGGTTTTACCCACTACAGTCCCATTAATACTGTCCTTTTTTATTAGCAGTGTACCTTTGTTCTTAGTGTATTGCCTATAATTCACATAGATCCGATCAACATTACTTAAGCTTACGTCCTTAAGTTTTATAGAAGCCTTATTATAAACTTCCATATAATCTTGATTCGACCTGTTGTAGTGTATTGTATTTGTCGTTTCATCAAAATCCTCTGGACGAATTTTAGGTTCTTGAATACGAATAAAGGCTTCCCACTTATTCGCTTCATCATTGGAAGCTACTTTAGCTACCCATTTTTTTACATCTTTTAGCTGTGCTGAACTTAAGCTGTCGAACTCTCTGTAAATTGGATGCTCAGTTGGCACATCCCAATCGGCTGCATTGTTAAAAAAGGCATAGGATGTATAATATTCATTATGCTTTATAGGATCATAAGGATGGCTATGGCATTGCACACAACTCATGGTTGTAGATTGCCACACTTCCCATGTGGTATTAACACGATCTATTACCGACGATATTCTATATTCTTCATTATCCGTACCACCTTCGCCGTTATTTAGTGTATTTCTATGAAAAGCAGTTGCTATATATTGCTCCTCTGTAGGGTTAGGCAATAAATCGCCTGCCAATTGCTCAATAGTAAATCGATTGAACGGCATATCCTCATTAAATGCTTTAATTACCCAATCACGATATTTCCATATTTCCCTTGGCCTATCGGCCTCATATCCTTTGGAGTCTGCATATCTAGCCAAGTCCAACCACATACTAGCCCAATGTTCACCATATTTAGGGGATTGCAAAAGGGTATCTACCAAATCTTCATAGGCTTTATCGGAAGGGTTTTCAACAAATGCTTTTACTTGTTCGGTTGTTGGAGGCACTCCTGTTACGTCCAGATAAAGACGACGCACCAGGTCATGTGCTTCGGCTTGATCGCTTGGAGACAAATCATGTGCTTCCATTTTATTGAACACGAAATAATCTATTTCGTTTACACCCCAATCTAAATCATCCAGCGCAACTTCTGGTTCTTGTGGTTCTAAATAAGCCCAGTGTTCCTGCCATTCTGCTCCTTGTTCTATCCATTTTGTTAGGAGGGCAATCTCATCTTCACTTAAGGGATCGGCTTCAAGAGGCATACGCATTTCTGGATCTTTGTGCTTAATCCTTGCTATCATTTCACTCTTTTCTGGATGCCCGGGCACAATACCTATCTTACCATTAATGGTTTCTGCTAAGGCATTTTCCCTAAACACCAAACCAAACCCTCCAGATTGTTTAACCCCTCCGTGGCAGCTAATACATTTCTTATTAAGTATAGGCCGTACTTGCGCATTGAAGTCTATTTTGTCATCCTTACAAGACGTGACAAAAATGAAAACTAATGAATAACAAAAACCTATCGATTTTAAAAAAAACGTTTTCAAAAACTATTAATTTTTTAAATTATAAAATGATTTCGCAATATATAGAACTCCTAATTTCTAAAATTACTCTAAATTACCTAATTATGACACTTTTTTTGCCACTGTTTAGCTTGCTTTAATTAAATTTGAATCCTATTGCGAATTTAACAAAAAATACGTGTCAGTTTTAAGAAATACGCATTGCATTTAAACTTAAAGAGCATGAAACCAGACTTATTTGAAGCACCAGATTATTACAAGCTAGACGAACTACTTACTGATGAACACAAATTAGTTCGAGATGCTGCCCGGGAATGGGTAAAAAGAGACATTACCCCGATTATTGAAGATTACGCCCAAAAAGCCGAATTCCCTATGCAGATTATTAATGGATTGGCAGAAATTGGAGCTTTTGGACCTTATATCCCATTGGAATATGGCGGTGCAGGGCTAGACCAAATCTCCTATGGCTTAATAATGCAAGAAATTGAACGCGGAGATTCTGGCATCCGTTCTACGGCCTCGGTACAATCTTCTTTGGTAATGTACCCCATCTGGAAATATGGGAACGAAGCACAGCGCGAAAAATACCTTCCTAAATTGGCTAGCGGTGAATGGATTGGTTGTTTTGGCTTAACGGAACCTGATTATGGGAGCAACCCTAGCGGCATGATAACAAACTTTAAAGATAAGGGAGACCATTACCTTTTAAATGGTGCTAAAATGTGGATTAGCAATGCACCATTTGCGCAAATAGCCATCGTTTGGGCCAAAGATGAGAACAACCGCATTCATGGATTAATTGTTGAACGTGGCATGGAAGGCTTTTCTACTCCCGAAACGCACAATAAATGGTCGCTTCGTGCCTCTGCAACAGGCGAACTTATTTTTGACAATGTTAAAGTGCCTAAAGAAAATTTATTGCCTAATAAATCTGGATTAGGCGCTCCTCTAGGCTGTTTGGATTCTGCCCGCTACGGTATTGCCTGGGGTGCCATAGGTGCAGCAATGGATTGTTACGATACTGCACTACGCTACAGCAAGGAGCGTATACAATTTGGAAAACCAATTGGTCAATTCCAGCTACAACAAAAAAAACTGGCTGAAATGATAACTGAAATAACCAAAGCTCAATTGCTTACTTGGAGGCTAGGTGTATTACGTAATGAAGGCAAAGCAACTTCTGCCCAAATATCGATGGCAAAGCGCAATAATGTAGACATGGCTATTAACATAGCCCGAGAAGCCAGACAAATGTTAGGAGGCATGGGCATTACAGGTGAGTACAGTATTATGAGACATGCCATGAACCTTGAAAGCGTTATCACTTATGAAGGCACTCACGACATCCATTTACTAATCACAGGCCTGGATATTACAGGCCTAAATGCTTTTAAATAGCATATTCTCAAAAACTTTAAAGAGGCTGTTTTCCAAAAGACAGCCTCTTTAATTACCTGTTATCCATAATTGAATTAACCTAATGAAACCCTCATTACGTTGCAAAATAATTTTAAAGGAATCCGTCACAAAAGGGTATGAATAAGTAAAGAAA
>NZ_BAABCY010000095.1:0-1674 GCF_039539345.1 Snuella lapsa
GACCAAAACCGGTTCAGTCAACACGGTGTTCATGTTTGGCCGTACCGACCACACGAACACTTAGTTATTGGCATTAGTTATTTTTGATAATCTTTTTAGTTATGATCTTACTGCCATTAATTTTTAATTGAATAAAATATACCCCGCTTTCAAATCTAGAAATGTTAATAGGTTCTTGTGAATAAGATGAATAAACCAATTGGCCATTAGTATTGTACAAATCTATTTTCTCTATTGTATTTTTGCCTGAACTTTTAATCGATAAATAATCAGAAACAGGGTTAGGGAAAATTGAGATATTAAGATCCGCTAGATTGCTTTCGTCAACACTTAATGAGCTAAAATCTACAATGCATAACCCATTTCTATAAGGTTTAGCACCACCAGTCCCATTATAGGCATGACGTTGAGTTAATGTGTTGTTATTTAAGTTCCACTCAACAAGTGAACCATTATTCGTGGATCTTCCTGAACAAGTAATATAAAGCCTGCCATTTGGAGAAAGAACAAAGGTTCCTAGAGGATCGATACCTTCAACATCTAGAATGTGCGGATGTTCTACGGCATCAGTTGATAAATTAATCGTATAAAAAGTCCCGGAATTTAGATTTAACCCTCCTTGCTGCTGTGTTGCAGAATACAACTTTCCATTATGTTCAACAAATCCTCCAGCGGGAATAAAACCTTCGACAGATAACCCACTGGTGAAAACGTGAAGCGTTTGGTATCCGCTACCATCCTTGTTGATTTTAAAAACATTCCCTTCGTCATAATTCCCACCACCTCTTGAAGCTCCATAAAGCATACCATTTGATGCTTCAAAAAGTGGATTGTTTATGGGTACATCGTACTCCGAAAGGGTACTGCCAGGTGGAAGAACCACTGATCCTAATGAATTATGAATTAATGTAAAGGTATTCAATGTTAAATCATACTTTATAATAGCAGCATGATTTGGTATCGACCTAACGGTAGCAAAATATATATTATTATCAGACGCTTGCATCAATTTGCTGTCTAAATACCCAAAAGCTGCATAGTCCAATGTATCCAAAATTGATAACGACCCAGTAGAAATTTCATATCTAATGAAAACATTGGCTTGTACGACGTTTGAGCCTAAATAAGTACTTGCGGCGTATAAATTTCCATTAGAAGCTAATAGAGGTGCATCATTAAATTCATACCCGAAAGGTTCTTCTGTATTGAAATACTTTATGACCTGCAAACTATTCGTTACAGGATCAAACTTATAAAATGAGCCTGATGGAGTACCTCCAGGATTTACCGCCTGGCCCTCGGCTGTAGTAAAACCATACATTTTACCATCTGGCCCTAAAGTGAGTCCTCCTCTTGGGTTTCCACCAGTTGATGTAGAGAAGTCAAACACTTTTTGGAAATTTTGCCCGTTCTCATCTACTCTGTAAATAGTTCCTAAGTTATTATCTCCACCTTCGAATGTAGTTCCATACATATAAGTTTGAGCTTGTGATTGAAACGTAATAACACTGAGGACTAAAAGTAAAATTTTTTTCATGTCTGTTTCTTTAATTGGTTGAAGATATAAAAATATGATTTTTTTTTAATTAATGCCAACGTGATTGTGTCGAGTAGACAAGGGGATTTTCACCCCGAGCCTCTCACAGAACCGTACGTGATAGTCTCCCATCATAC
>NZ_BAABCY010000096.1:0-7002 GCF_039539345.1 Snuella lapsa
GTTACCACCGTAACGTGGACAGCCACGAGCGATTGTGAGGCGGACGTAGTAAAGACAGCGACCTTCACTATTATTCCGGATTTAGAAAAACCTAAAATTGTTTGTCCAGAACCAATGACCATCTGTATGGATGAATTCCCAGCAGAGTGGACAGGAGGGTCTTGGTCTGATAATTGTGATGGAACAGGACCGTTAAGTGGTGTTAAAGAAGGAGCTATGAGGTATAGTGAAGATGGTTGTGCTCAATTGCAGGATTATAAGTTTATGTATACTGATTCTTGTGGTAATTCTGCAATGAAAATATGTACTATCACTCGAGAAATTGATAAGTATGATAATTGCGAAACAGCCTTTGCAATGGATACACAAACTGCTAGATGTTTTGATAATGATGGCTTTAAACGTTGGGGATGGACCAATGCCTATAATGAAGGAGACAGTAGAACCATACCATTATATGCTGGAGCAGCACATTGTGATATTACCAAAGGAAATAATGTAGGTAGTGTTACTATAGATTATTCTGAAGAAGGAGAGATAACTGTTACCTATAATATTGACAATGACGGGGCGGGTATGGATTATGCCATGAGTGAAGCCCACATATATGTGGGGGAAGCGATGTATCCAGATAAGAATGGAACACCTACAGTAGCACCTGGTCAATATACCTTTAATGCAGGCTCATTGGATCATTCAACAGGTATTTCCGTTACATTTACAAATGTTTGCGGTCCAGTTTACATAATTGCTCACGCAGTGACTTGTGAAGAAGTATGTAGATGTAGTATTAGACCAGGCGTAGATGATGAAAAAACCTATAATGTTGATTTAGGAATGAGCTGTGGAGGCGAAGCCAAAGTAGCTGCAACCAAGTCAGTTGACTTTACGGCTTATCCGGTACCATTTGATGAGGAAGTGAATATTAAGTACAGCTTCGATTATGATACCGATGTAACGATTGAAGTATTCGATATGAAAGGTGCCTTAGTAAGAAAAGCAGAAAATACCAATTATACAAAAGGTACAAGCGCTATTACTAAAATCAACCTTTCTAAAACGGACAATCAAATGTTCTTTGTAAGGTTAACAACCAATGCAGGTACACTGGTTAAAAAGATCGTATCATATAGCGAACAATAGGGGCTATTTGAATTGATTAATAACCAATATGTGAAGAGAGCAGCTAAAAATTTAGCTGCTCTCTTTGTATATATCCTTTTAGTATTTAATAAATTTTGAGGTTTTAATAGTATCATTGATTTGAACTTTACTGATGTAGATACCATCTTTCAGTGAGGAAATATCGACAATTTCGGTTGGGTTGGAGAGTGCTTTGGTTAGCACCGATTGGCCTAATATATTATAGAGCATTAAATGACTGATTGAATGCCCGTCCGATTTTAAAGTTAAATAACCGTCTTTATAGTACTGCTTAAAGCTATTCGAATCATGCTCTTCAACAGAGAGTAACGCTGTGGAAATCTGTACATCATCAATATGAAGTTCGTACTGAGATGATGGCATGTCATGATGTCTAAAAGCAACATAAACTATTTTACCTGCTAAAGAAGAAATATCTAGGTTTCTATCGACAAAAGTTTCACCAGCACCTCCATTTTGACCGATTACTTCATTAAAGGATACACCACTGGAAAGGAAATCAGAGGTATTATTACCCTCGGCAACATAAACCGTATAATTTTCATTTGGAAAATTCGAGTTAAACCCTCTGGCCTTCCAATTAAGATATAAATCATCATTTGTTGAATATGAGGATAAATCTATACTATAAGATATAATCCAATTGTCTGGATTAACCGAACTCGTGGCATCCCATGATCTTGATACAATACATGGATTGCCATCTAAACCAGGATTTTCATCCAAATCAAAATCTTGAACAAACCATTTTCTACTATCCAAATCGCTATCAATTAAATTCCAGCATGCTAAAATGGTATCCATATTACTGAAATTTTCTTGTACAGGAGGGGAAGTAACGCTACAAGAAACAGTGTTTTCTGTTATTTGAAAATCAAAACCAGAGCTACTCCATCTATTGTCAAACACGATATAATAAGTTGTTCCAGATGCTATAGGGAAGTCTGCTTTTGATGAGACATTAGCTGGTGTAATATCATCATTACTAGCTAAACAGGTTAAAGATCCACATGTGCCAGAGTATATATACATATTGGTATCTAAACCAGAATTTACAGGTAAATCAGTTGTTATGTTAGCGTAGCCGTCTGTTGTAGCCGTATAAGCAAACCATTCGGCTTTAGTGCCGGCCGTTTTAGAATCACATATCAAAGTAGCGGCTGTCCCATTGATAGTGCCAACACTAGTGGTTCCAGGACCTATAGTTTGAGAACCGGCACATGAATTTTGACCGATGCTATCAAGTTTTAGTAGTAGAACTAATGACAGAGTAATTAAAAATCTCATAATCTGTAGGTTAAAGTTTTTGCTAATATATATAAAAAAAACATTTAATCGAATAAAACAGTATTTAATCGATGAAAAGCAATAAAAATATAAGTTAAAACTTACTTATTGGTTCTTATTAATATCGAGTTGTTAATATGTAAACATTTGTCTATCAATTTATTGTAGGTATTTAAGTACGTTTAAAAGCTATTCTTCATAGCAAAATTATGACTGGTTTCGCCGCGGTATTATAAATAGTTTCTTGTCTAAATTACATCAATTTGAATATTAATTCTTACAAAATTAAGTTCTTTTTAAGTATTTCATCGATTAAATGGTTAAAAAATAGGATAATATGTAATGTTGCATTAGTTTAAGCCCCCAAATTTACCAGATTATGCTTAAGTTTAGTTACAAAATGGGCTTACTATTTTTTGTGTGTCAGCTATTAAATAGTATTTCATTAAAGGCCCAGGAAATGATATTCGAAGTACCCTTTGATGAGCAAGTGGCACTTTCTGATGTCATTATTGAGGGAGAGGTGCTGGCGAAAGAATCCTTTTGGGATGATGCACAAAATAGGATATATACCGTAAATACTATTAAGGTATATAAAGTTTTTAAAGGAGAATCTACCAGTATAATTGAATTGGTTACACCAGGGGGCATTATTGGATTAGAGGCTCAGGTCGTGTCCCATAGTTTACAGCTTCAAAATGGAAGCATGGGAGTTTTTATGTTAAGATCAAACCCAAAGGCAACCACCATGCAAAAAGAAATGGTTTCCAGTCAAGTGTCGTATATGTCTACAGTAGGTGCGCAAGGCTTTTACAAATATGCTTTGACGAATGATAAGGCTGTAAACAGCTTTTCGGTTATTGAGAATATAACAGGTAATTTTTATCCTAAAATTGTAAGCCTGACAAATAAGGCACCTGTTAGTATGAATGCTCTTGACTTAAATACAGAAATAAGTAAGGAGACTTCTACTTCAAAGACTACTGGAGGTGTTGCTATTTCATCCTTTTCAGCTACTAATGCTTCCGCAGGGACAAAAAGTGTTTTAACTATTTACGGTAACGGCTTTGGAGAAACTAAAGGTACCGTAGGGTTTAGTGATGCCAATTATGGGGGCTATTTACATACCAATTCCTTAAGCAACCAGATTAAAAGTTGGACGGATTCCAAAATTGAGGTCGAGATACCAGATAGGGCAGGTACCGGTTCTTTTAAAGTGAATACTGTTGCTAACGGTAGCATAGAGTCCGTAGACGATCTGGTTATAGATTTTGCACAAATCAATCTGGAATACAACGGAACGGCCTACCAGACCCAGCATATTGATAATAATGGCAGTGGGGGGAACACCTGGACAATGAATACCGACTTTTATAATTCTGATGCCAGGGATGCTTTTACCAGAGCCTTTGAAAGTTGGACCTGTGGGTCTGGCATAAATTGGGAAATAGCAAATACTACAACAGCCATTGCTAAAAAGGATTTATATGATGGTATTAATGTTATAACATTTGACGACTCTATGAGTGGTGGCATGTTGGGACAGTGTTATTCTAGGTATGAAGGATGTTATGATGGTGGTGAGATTAAATGGTATGTAACTGAAATGGATATTGTTTTCAATGCAAACAAAAATTGGAATTTTAGTACAGCGCCCCCAGCCAACGACCAAATAGATTTTGAAACGGTTACCGTACACGAACTTGGGCATGGGCACCAATTAGGTCATGTTGTTAATACCAACGAGGTTATGCACTATTCCATTTCGTCTGGGGAGTCTTTAAGAACATTAAGTAACCAAGATCTGGCAGGGGCTATGGATATACAATCCAGAAGCAGCTCTACAACAATCTGTGGGCAGTTAAGTATGACGCAGTCCTCTTGCATGCAATTAGGGGTTGATGATGTTAAAATAGAAAAGGATATTGCAATATATCCAAATCCAGCGCAACATACTGTCTATATTAGCAATAGAGCCAATGTAAACATTACAAACGTATCGATTGTTAATATACAGGGAAGTCTGCTCTTTAATTCAAGAATAAAGGATAACAATCCCATACTGTCGTTTGATGTATCTAACCTGTCTCCAGGAGTATATATGGTTAAAATTGATTCGGCCTTCGGATCCGGAGTGAAAAAGCTTATGGTGCAATGAGTTAGAAGTGAACAATGAAAAGCCAACAACCAACAGCTAGCATCCAGCACCCAACACCCAACACCCAACAGCCAATAGCCAGAAACTAACAGCCAACACCCAGCACCCAACAGCTAGCACCCAGCGCCCAACACCCAATACCTATCAACCAACACCCAACAACCAACAACCAACACCCAGCAGCTAGCACCCAGCACCCAGTACCCAATACCCATCAACCAACAGTCAACAGTTAACACCCAACAGCCAACAGCTAGCACCCAACACCCAATACTCAGCACCCAACAGCCAAAAGCCAACAACCAACACCCAACAGCCGACAGCTAGCACCCAACACCCAACCCCTAATACCCAATAAACGAGACTTTTAAGAATTGCTTTAGTCAGAAAAAAGAGATAAAATGCATTTCATCGATGATTATTACTGATAAACTAATTTGATGAAATTAGCTTTATAACAATTTCAAATTATAATATATAATTCTTACCTTTAGAAAAGTACTCGTGTACAGATAGTTACTATTTGGCGAGTTGTTATCTCCTATTTTAATAGCATTTGATTAATAGCAAATTATTGAATGCCACCTGTTTTACCTTGATGTAACATACTCTTGTTGTGCCAAATTAATACAATTTAATTTCACGGCCCTCATTCATGACTTACGTTATTATTGTTATGTAAACTCGGTTATTAATTTAATTTAAATGCTATGTTTATGTGCAATTTTACAAAATTAGATGCTATTGGTTGTACCAGTAGGTCTATTAAGAGATTATTATTGTGTTGTATAGTCCTTGTTTTTGGATTGTCGACACAATTTTTTTATGGACAGGACGTAGGTTCATCTTCTGTTCAGGCGAATTTTGGTATTGACGGGGATGTATATTCTGGTGTATTACAATTTCCGAATGTTGAAAATCCGGTTGTTCCACTTCCAGGAGATCCTACGGGAATAGATGACTGGTTCTTAGGGGCTTCGGGTCTAGGAGTAATCGATGAATTAGGGAGCGCTAATGGCGGTAATCCATTGTCCGATCCTAACCCACCTAACAGTACGGATAATGAAGCGATTGAACTAAGACAATCGGTATGGGCTCCTACTGCGCCTTTTCCATTTCCACTTGTTAATGGTGATTTATGGTTAGATGCTGTATATGGACGTGATAACTATGTAAAGGGAGGAGACGCTGAAATGTCTTATTTTTCATCGGGAGCCGATAAAAATTCAGACCATCCAATAAATTGGAGTTTGGACTCCTTGGGAAGTGTCCCTCAAAAAACAGATATCATCGATGTGTATGCACATTTAAGAGGAGATGTACCTAAAGCACCATCAGAAAGTGACCCAAGGCCTTTTACAACGCTTTATGCATATGCTGGAGCGTCTCTGGTGGTTACCAATGGTAACAAGCATCTGGACTTCGAGTTTTTCAGAGAAGGATTAGTATCACCCGCTGATCTTCAAGATCCAACTAAACTTGGCCCAGATGGCGGGCGTACCGCCTGGACTTTTGATTTAGCAGGAGATGGAGACATTATGGTTCCGGGAACTATCATTATTTCGGTTGACTATATTAATGGTGGTAGTGTGCCTGATATCAGAATCCGGGTTTGGATGAGCCAAGCCACATTTGATAATTATGATAATACGGCTGCTAATAGACCTTTTAATGTTGATTATGGTGTCGCTTTTGAAACAGGGACAGGTTCAGAAGGTTTTGGTTATGCTGCCATTAACCCTATATCAGTAGGTACAAGTTTGTGGGGTAGAGTAAATGATGATTTTGCTTCGGATGCAGGTTCTCTTACAACAGGACCACCTTGGGGTACCTGGGAAGGCTCTACACCTGATTTTGTTGATGACTATGAGCGCTATCAATTTGTTGAAATTGGTATTAATTTGACAGCTTTTGGATTGGATAGAAGGGGACAAGAAGACCCATGTTCTAATATATTAGGTAGTTTACTGGTTAAAACCCGTAGTAGTGGAGGTGGACCCAATGAGGGAGCTTTTGGTTCTGAGTTAAAAGATTTTGCTGGTCCTTATTTATTTGGATTTACAGGAGAAGAACCAGAAATTACAGTTACAAATAAAACAATTTGTGCTTCCGAAAATCCTGTTAATATAACTACAGGAAATTCTGTAAATCCTCCTGGAGTAATTGAATACTATTTAGACGATGAATATACTAGTCCAGTCCCAACACCAGATGCTTATAATGCACCGCTTGGAGAAACAACCATCTATGTTCGAAGTGAAAAAGCAGGTTTTCCAGGTTGTTATGGATTTAATTCATTTACTGTAACAGTTAGTGCAGATCCTAATGCCGATGCAGGCCCAGACCAGGCGAATTGTGATGACGGCTCGTTTACCATGGCAGCCAACGCACCA
>NZ_BAABCY010000096.1:7135-16976 GCF_039539345.1 Snuella lapsa
CCAGCAGGATTCAGTGGTATGTGGACAGTAGAATCAGGAACGGCCACCATAACAGATAATACGAGCGCGACCACAACGGTAACGGGCGTTCCTGCAGGAACCACAGCTACCTTACGTTGGACATTGACCAACGTTGCGAATTCAAACTGTACGGATTATGACGAAGTTGATCTGACTAATAATGCAAACCCAATTTGCAATATAACCGGCGACAATGTAATCTGTGCAGGTCAAGATCCTGCAGAAACAGCAAGCTTTACCGCTTCAGGAGGTACTAGTTATAGTTGGACTGGACCGGGTAATTTTACAGCTAATACTGCAACAATTTCAGGTTTAACAATACCGGGTGAATATGAGGTAACAGTTACGGATGCTAATGGTTGTTCTTCAACTTGTTCCCGTACTTTAACCGTAAACGGAACAAATGCCGATCCAGCGGTAACACCAGCCTCATATTGTGAAGATAATCCACCAGCATCCTTATGCGGCTATGCTTCTACCGATGTAGAAGGTGCCGAAATTGTATGGATAGGATTTGTTAAAGATGGAGGCGAGGTACAGGATGTAGTTATCGATCCTAATACCGGATGCCCATATCCACCAACAGTACCCGGTGTGTATGCATTCTTAGTTGAGATCGATACACAGGATGAATGTATAACAGAATCAGGAGCAGCTACTGTATTCGAGGTATATCCACTTCCAGTGGTTGAAGCCGGAGATCCTCCGCTTGCAATATGTAATTTAGAGGGTAACTTTGTGCAGCTTACAGGCTCACCTGAAGGCGGAGAATGGAGTGGCCCATACATTACTACAGACGGATTATTTACAGTACCAGCAGGAGGTATCCCTGCCGCTAACTATACGGTAACCTATACCTATACCGATGGTAACGGTTGTACCAATAGTGATACGGTTGATATTCCTGTGGTAGAGTGTACCGAGTGTGGAACAGCCTTTGGTGTTGCTGTTAATGGCGAAGGAGCCGAGGCTGCAATCGATACTAGTATTAGTACGTGTTTCCGTGAAAACGGTTTCCACCGTTGGGGCTGGACCAATGCCATTACACCGTCTTGGGAACCTTATGTATTAGACCTTTACAGAGGTGCAGGTAAATGCTTGCTTAATAAAGGTGAGTATGTGGGTACAGTAACTATTAATTACAGTCCAGAGGATTATACCATTACTGCCTTGTATGAAATGGCAGCTGGTATAGGTTTGGATGAAGCCCACTTATATATAGGATGTGATGCTTACCCAACAGGTAAAAATGGTGAATACACTGTAGCACCGGGTCAGTATACCTTTAATGCGGGTGATTTGGATTTCGTAACGTCATGGAGTACCTCTACCGACGCCGAGAAGACCATTATAGTTCAAGGAGGTCCAGTAGTATATGTGATCGCCCATGCTGTGGCCTGTAGTGATGTTTCGGGTGAAGTGGCACCGAATGGATTTGTACCAACAACCGATTACGGTGAATTCCAGGAAAACATGCCTCCTGAAGCTGTTGAGGAATGTGTGGTTCAAATTGATCCTTGGGGCAAAGCCGATCAAGTTAAAGCCTATCCCGTTCCATTTGAAAACGAGGTTAATATCAGTTATAAATTTGATTATGATACGGATGTAAAAATCAAAGTATACGATATTAAAGGAGCTTTATTAAGACAGGCTGAAAATAGAAGCTACATTAAGAGCTCAGTTGGTAATACCAGATTTGATTTATCAAGAACAGACGATCAAATGTTCTTTGTTAGGGTTACCACAGCAAGAGGTAGCGTAGTTAAGAAAATTGTTTCATCAAAACCTCAAAAATAGCTTTTTGATGCTATAAGTTAAAAAGGAGCAGTATATATGTATATTGCTCCTTTTTTAAATGCTGTATGATGAATATAACAGCCATTGGTTTTGTAGCTAGAGAAAAGTTGAAAGTTAAAAATTAAAAGTGAAAAGTTAATTGTTGAAAGTGGAAAGTGAACAGCCAACACCCAGTACCCAATAGCTAACACCAATCACTAACACCAATCACTTTATAACCCATAACTGACAGTGGAAAGTTTAAAGCTAATAGCATAACGTGATAATCCAACAACTAACAGCCAACAGCTATGATCCAATACCCAGTTTTTAACATTTAATACCCATTACTCCAATAACCAATAACTTTAATCGAAAAGAATTCCTCGACGCTTTGCGTCGCGGTTTCCACTGACATTGTCATTCCCATGGAAATGGGAATCTAAATATAGAATTTCGGTTTTTGACCTTAAAGGTCAAAATGAAACGAGCGAAATACCTCTATGGATCTGCCTCGAGGATAGTTCGTTTCAAGAAATTCTTTATTAGAGGGAAATTTATAGATGCTAAAATTAGTAATCGCATTGACGTTTTGACCCTTGGTGTTTTACCGAAATTTATGGTGTTTCAACCATGAATACAGAATGATCTAGCTATTTATGAATATATTTAGTAGAGTGGCTGAAAATGTGTGTGTTATGCAAAAACACCAAATGCTTTTTAGGCTGCATGTAACCGTTAAATTTATTATGTATGGAAAAGCTTGTACTACTTATTTTTATGTTGGCCACTTCTGGAGTTTCATTTTCACAATGTTTGAACACCTCAGAATATACCGATCCTCCCATTCCAGTAGGTGTAGATATTAACGATGGGGAACAACATCAAATAGCTATAGGTATTGAAGCCGGACAGTATGTAGAGGTTACTGGACTTAATTCGGGAGACGAATATAAATTTACAAGCAACCGTACAGATACCAACAATCCCAATACCGATTTCATTACTATTCGTGACGGAGCTGATTTAGAGATAGTATATGGGACTTCTCCTTTGGCTAAAGATCCCATTGGTACGGCGACGATTAGGATTCACATCAATTTAGATTCGGGCTGTGGTACCGATGAGGATTTCCATACATTGACCATTCAAAACCTGTCGGCGGCCACCTGTAATATGCCAGGCGCTCCTGGGGGGATTAGCTATAAATCCGATGCCCGTATCGATTTTTACTGGAGCCCACCAGCCTTGAGTACGCCTACGGGCTATAATTGGCAGATAGTGCCTTCCGGAAACGATCCGGGAGATGATATAAAGGCTATGGGGTCAACAACGGCACCGACGACTGAAGCCAGTTCAGGGAGTGTTTTGATGCCCGGTACGTCCTATTGGATCTATGTGCAGTCGAGCTGTGCCTCCAATGAGACAAGTGGATGGTTCAAGTTCCCACCAACATACGTAACCAATAGCGCATCGCCACCAGACAACGATTTTTGTGATGGCGCGATCAAGGCAGTCCAAGATATCAATACGGATTTCGCTTCTGAGGCCACCCCTATTGTGGATAGTTTGGACGGAGGCGCGGGAACCGATGTCGCTGCAGAGAACTGTAACGGCACTACAGGAAACGCACGGGACGATGTTTGGTATTGGTTTTTGGCACAAACAGCCAGTGTAACCATAACATTGGATCCAACCTTCGATGGGGTTTTAACACTGTATTCAGGAGATTGCAATACGTTATCTTATTTGGATTGTTCAGACGACCCAAATACAACCCTGGCAGATGAAGAGATTATAGCCGGTGGTTTAACAGTGGGGCAGAGATATTATGTACGGGTGTACTATAAAGGCACCACCACACCTGTTAACCCTACGTTCGACTTAAGGATATGGTCTTCAACACCAGTTACTGATGACGATATGGATGGTTATGTAGACCACATAGATGTAGACTGCGATGATGATGACCCTGCAATCCATCCCGATGCAACAGAGATTCCAGACAATGGTATAGATGAAGATTGTGATGGAGCCGATCTTAAAACCTGGTATTTGGATGCCGATGAGGATAATTATGGAGATATTAATGAAACGAGCTTGTCAAATACACAACCAGACGGCTATGTTGCAAACAGTATGGATTGCGATGATACTAATAATGCTGTTCATCCCGATGCAACAGAGGTGTGTGATACCATAGATAATGATTGTGATGGGCTTATTGATGATGTTGATCCATCCGTGACGGGTCAGACTACTTATTATGTAGATTCAGACCAGGATGGTTATGGTGATGAAAACGATTCTGGGACAGGCTATTGTTCTGATCCCGGTGTTGGGTATAGTTTGACAAGTAATGATTGTAACGATAATGTGGCTGCAATCCATCCCGATGCTACAGAAATTTCAGATAATGGCATAGACGATGATTGTGATGGTATGACCGATGAAACGCTGGCTTTGGACACATTTGATTTTGATAAACTTATAATAAGACCCAATCCATTTAACTCAAATATTGTGATAGAAATTCCCAATATGCATGGTGAAACAATAGACATTGCAATATTTGATATTAGTGGGCGCATTATTTTGCGAAGTATCAAACAAGGTATTCATGATTATATCGAAATAGATCATTTAGATACTTTACAAAACGGAATCTATCTACTTAAGATTTCAACTCCAATACATAGTAGCAAAAAAATTATCAGGCGTATTGTAAAACTATAGCTTAATAGTGTTAGTGTTACGCTGCCTTTTATTTAAACAACAGAAGCAGGATAAAGGCCCCAATTGGATTTTGAACAGATTGATACTTAGGTAGCACTGCTTTTAAATACATGAGTATATGCTATCTATTCACTTGATAATAGAGGTTTAAGTGCTCCATGCCTTGCCTCGAAATCAAAAAATAAATTCCTGTAAATGCTTCGTGTACTTATGTCGAGAGAGCTTACCTATTCAGTGTTTGGGCTGTATTGATTCATACAGGAGCAATATAATCGAAAGGATGTTGTGTTTTATAAAGAAAAACATAAGGACATGAAAAAGGTTATATTTTTAATCTTTATGCTTTGTATATCAGGGGTATTGTATTCACAGTGTTTGAATAACAAAGCCTATGATGGAACGACTATTCCAGTAGGTGTAGATATCAACGATGGAGAACAACATCAAATAGCTATAGGTATTGAAGCTGGTGAGTATGTTGAAATTACCGGGCTTAATTCGGGAGACGAATATAAATTTACTAGCAATCGTACAGATACCAACAATCCCAATACCGATTTCATTACTATTCGTGACGGAGCTGATTTAGAGATAGTATATGGGACTTCTCCTTTGGCTAAAGATCCCATTGGTACGGGGACGATTAGGATTCATATCAATTTAGATTCGGGGTGTTCATCCGATATGGATTTCCATACACTTACCATTCAAAACCTGTCGGCGGCCACCTGTAATATGCCAGGCGCCCCTGGGGGTATTAGCTATAAGTCCGATACCCGTATCGATTTTTACTGGAGCCCACCTGCCTTGAGTACACCTACGGGCTATAATTGGCAGATAGTGCCTTCCGGAAACGATCCGGGAGATGATATAAAGGCCATGGGGTCAACAACGGCACCGACGACTGAAGCCAGTTCAGGGAGTGTTTTGATGCCCGGTACGTCCTATTGGATCTATGTGCAGTCGAGCTGTGCCTCCAATGAGACAAGTGGATGGTTCAAGTTCCCACCAACATATGTAACCAATAGCGCATCGCCACCAGACAACGATTTTTGTGATGGTGCGATCAAGGCAGTCCAAGATATCAATACGGATTTCGCTTCTGAGGCCACCCCTATTGTGGATAGTTTGGACGGAGGCGCGGGAACCGATGTCGCTGCAGAGAACTGTAACGGCACTACAGGAAACGCACGGGACGATGTTTGGTATTGGTTTTTGGCACAAACAGCCAGTGTGACCATAACATTGGACCCAACCTTCGATGGGGTTTTAACACTGTATTCAGGAGATTGCAATACTTTATCCTATTTGGATTGTTCAGACGACCCAAATACAACCCTGGCAGATGAAGAGATTATAGCCGGTGGTTTAACAGTGGGGCAGAGATATTATGTACGGGTGTACTATAAAGGCACCACCACACCTGTTAACCCTACGTTCGACTTAAGGATATGGTCTTCAACACCAGTTACTGATGACGATATGGATGGTTATGTAGACCACATAGATGTAGACTGTGATGATGATGACCCTGCAGTCCATCCTGATGCTACAGAAGTCTGTGATGGTGTAGATAACGACTGTGATGGCTTAATAGACGATGACGATGACGATTTGGATACTTCAGGATTAGATACCTTCTATGAAGATAATGATGGCGATGGTTATGGTAATCCCTTAATTACTGTACAAGCATGTTCAGTTCCCAGCGGTTATTCCGATAACAACACGGACTGTGACGACGGCGATGCTTCTGTTTATGAGCCACAGCTGTACTATGTAGATGCGGACGGCGACGGCTATGGGTCTACGGCCACTGCGATGCTCTGCGAGTCCGTTGCCCCCAGCGGCTATTCCGATAACAGCACGGACTGTGATGACGGAGATGTTTCCGTTCATGAGCCACAGCTGTACTATGAGGACAACGATGGTGACGGCTACGGGTCTACCACCACGACCATGCTCTGCGAGTCGGTTGCACCCAGTGGCTATTCCGATAACAATACGGACTGTGACGACGGAGACGCATCGGTACATGAGCCGCAGCTGTACTATGTAGATGCTGACGGCGACGGCTATGGGTCTACGGCCACGGCCATGCTCTGTGAGTCCGTTGCTCCCAGTGGTTATGCGACTAACAACACGGACTGTGATGATGGCGATGCGTCGGTACATGAGCCACAATTGTACTATGTCGATGCTGACGGCGACGGCTATGGGTCTACGACCACTGCGATGCTCTGCGAGTCCGTTGCCCCCAGCGGCTATTCAGCTAACAACACGGACTGTGACGACGGTGATGCGTCGGTACATGAGCCACAATTGTACTATGTCGATGCTGACGGCGACGGTTACGGGTCTACGACTACGGCCATGCTCTGCGAGTCTATTGCACCCAGTGGCTATTCCGATAACAACACGGACTGTGACGACGGCGATGCGTCCGTTCATGAGCCACAGCTGTACTATGTAGATGCGGACGGCGACGGTTATGGGTCTATGACCACTGCGATGCTCTGCGAGTCCGTTGCCCCCAGTGGTTATTCAGCTAACAATACGGACTGTGACGATGGCGATGCGTCGGTACATGAGCCACAATTGTACTATGTCGATGCAGATGGCGACGGTTATGGGTCTACGACCACGGCGATGCTCTGCGAGTCCGTTGCCCCCAGTGGCTATTCCGACAACAATACGGACTGTAACGATGGCGATGCGTCGGTACATGAGCCACAATTGTACTATGTCGATGCGGATGCAGACGGTTATGGGTCTATGACCACTGCGATGCTCTGCGAGTCCGTTGCCCCCAGTGGTTATTCAGCTAACAATACGGACTGTGACGATGGCGATGCGTCGGTACATGAGCCACAATTGTACTATGTCGATGCAGATGGCGACGGTTATGGGTCTACGACCACGGCGATGCTCTGCGAGTCCGTTGCCCCCAGTGGCTATTCCGATAACAACACGGACTGTGACGACGGCGATGCGTCGGTACATGAGCCACAACTGTACTATATCGATGCTGACGGCGACGGTTATGGGTCTACGACCACAGCGATGCTCTGCGAGTCCGTTGCTCCCAGTGGCTATTCAGCTAACAACACGGACTGTGACGACGGCGATGCGTCCGTTTATGAACCGCAGCTGTATTATGTAGATTCGGACGGTGACGGTTACGGGTCTACGACCACAGCGATGCTCTGCGAGTCCGTTGCCCCCAGTGGTTATTCAGCTAACAATACGGACTGTGACGATGGCGATGCTTCTGTTTATGAGCCACAGCTGTACTATATCGATGCTGACGGCGACGGCTACGGGTCTACGGCTACGGCAATGCTCTGCGAGTCGGTTGCCCCCAGTGGCTATTCCGACAACAATACGGACTGTGACGATGGTGATATAAACGTGCACCCAGGGGCGGTAGAGATATTGGACAACGGAAAGGACGATGATTGTGACCCAGGTACCTTGGACAGTTCAGCGGACACCGATGATGACGGCGACGGATATACGGAAAACGAAGGCGATTGCGATGATACCAATTTTGATATTAATCCAGATGCCATTGAGATATGTGATGGCAAGGATAACGATTGTGACGGACAAATAGATGAAGGCGTGACAACGACCTATTACGCCGATATGGACGGTGACGGTTATGGCGACTCGGGCAATACCATAGAGGCTTGCTCGGTCCCGGATAACTATGTAAGCGATAACACGGACTGTGACGATGGCGATGCCTCCGTTTATGAGCCACAGCTGTACTATATCGATTCGGATGGTGACGGCTACGGGTCTACGACCACTGCGATGCTCTGCGAGTCGGTTGCACCCAGTGGCTATTCCGATAACAATACGGACTGTGACGACGGCGATATAAACGTGCATCCTGGGGCGGTAGAGATATTGGACAACGGAAAGGACGATGATTGTGATCCAGGTACCTTGGACAGTTCAGCGGACACCGATGATGACGGCGACGGATATACGGAAAACGAAGGCGATTGCGATGATACCAATTTTGATATTAATCCAGATGCCATTGAGATATGTGATGGCAAGGATAACGATTGTGACGGACAAATAGATGAAGGCGTGACAACGACCTATTACGCCGATATGGACGGTGACGGTTATGGCGACTCGGGCAATACCATAGAGGCTTGCTCGGTCCCGGATAACTATGTGAGCGATAACACGGACTGTGACGATGGCGATGCGTCGGTACATGAACCGCAGCTGTACTATGTAGATGCTGACGGCGACGGTTACGGGTCTACGGCCACGGCGATGCTCTGCGAGTCGGTTGCTCCCAGCGGCTATTCCGATAACAGCACGGACTGTGACGATGGCGATATAAACGTGCACCCAGGGGCGGTAGAGATATTGGACAACGGAAAGGACGATGATTGTGACCCAGGTACCTTGGACAGTTCAGCGGACACCGATGATGACGGCGACGGATATACGGAAAACGAAGGCGATTGCGATGATACCAATTTTGATATTAATCCAGATGCCATTGAGATATGTGATGGCAAGGATAACGATTGTGACGGACAAATAGATGAAGGCGTGACAACGACCTATTACGCCGATATGGACGGTGACGGTTATGGCGACTCGGGCAATACCATAGAGGCTTGCTCGGTCCCGGATAACTATGTGAGCGATAACACGGACTGTAACGACGGCGATGCATCGGTACATGAGCCACAGCTGTACTATGTAGATGCGGATGGAGACGGTTATGGGTCTATGACCACAGCGATGCTCTGCGAGTCCGTTGCCCCCAGTGGTTATTCAGCTAACAATACGGACTGTGACGATGGCGATGCTTCTGTTTATGAGCCACAGCTGTACTATATCGATGCTGACGGCGACGGCTATGGGTCTACGGCCACGGCCATGCTCTGTGAGTCCGTTGCTCCCAGTGGTTATTCAGCTAACAATACGGACTGTGACGATGGCGATGCGTCGGTACATGAGCCACAGCTGTACTATGTAGATGCGGACGGCGATGGCTACGGGTCTATGGCCACGGCGATGCTCTGCGAGTCGGTTGCACCCAGCGGCTATTCCGATAACAGCACGGACTGTGACGATGGCGATGCTTCTGTTTATGAGCCACAGCTGTACTATGTAGATGCAGATGGCGACGGCTACGGGTCTACGACTACGGCGATGCTCTGCGAGTCCGTTGCTCCCAACGGTTATTCCGACAACAACACGGACTGTGATGACGGAGATGTTTCCGTTCATGAGCCACAGCTGTACTATGAGGACAACGATGGTGACG